>DATBBO010000646.1:0-13875 GCA_036270995.1 Dongiaceae bacterium
GTCCTCCATGACGACGACGACAGCTGGCATCCCGATTTCCTCTGGGCGACGGTCGGTTTCCTGAAGGCCGCAGGATCTCGATGGCAAGGGGTGATCTCCGGAACCGAGCTGGTCTTCGAGCGCATCCATCCGGATTGCATCGAGGAGCTGCGCCGGGGCTTCATGAGGCAGCCGCCCTTCGACCTGACCGCCGCGGCGCTACGCCGGCGCAACCACTTTCCCCCCATCTCCTTCGTCTTCGACCGGGAGGCCTGGCAGGCTGCCGGCGGCTATCGCGAGGATCTGAGGGCTCTCGGCGATTGGGATTTCAACGTCCGCTTCGCCAGCCGCTTCAGGATCGGCCAGATCCCCGATGTTCTGGCCTATTGGCACCACCGGCCCCGCACCGCCGGGCGCCCGCGGGCCTATGCCAATTCGCCCTATCGCGACCATATGGAATGCCTGATGCGCCTGAAGCGCGAATGGGGCGAGACAGCGCCCCTCTGGCGCTATTTGCTGTGGTGGCGGTATTGAGGACAGGGGGCTTTGCAGGCCCGCGGCCGGTCTGCTATAAGCCCGCCTTCGCTGGTCCGGGGTAGCTCAGCGGTAGAGCAATCGGCTGTTAACCGATCGGTCCTCGGTTCGAATCCGAGCCCCGGAGCCATTTCTCCAGAGATTTCTCGTCTTATCAGTCGGGCTATACCCGGCCTCGCCAAGCCCAGCTCCCGGACGCATGCTGTGAGCCGATGCGGCAGGTCAGCCGACCTGATCGTGTCCAGCGAGAGCACCCGGTTAGGTCATGATGGCTCTGAATCAAGGAATACATAGAGCGCAGCGATCTTGTCGCCGCGAACGATGATCACGTCCAAGCCGGTGTAATCGGGCTTCTCTCCACGCGGACCCGACCCCCACGCCAGACGGCCGGCGTTATGGAGCGCCTGCGGCTCGCCGTGAGGCGTGTACACAAAGTGAGGGTGAGTCGCACGCAGGTCTCCTGCGAACTTGTCCAATGCGTCGTGCCCGACGGAAACGCCGGGAGGCACTTCGAGGACGCAGTCATCGGTGTAGAGCTCCTCGATCGCCGCCCGCCGTCTTGCGGCGTCGCCTTCACCGAAAACCTCCTGGAGGTTGCGCTTTAGCAGTTCATGAATCCTGTCCGACATAGCGCATCTCCGTAGAGGGTAGCTACGGCAAGATCGAGGCAGGGCTGGCGCCGATCCTCACCCATGCCATCATCGACCACACGTGGGCCAGTTCGTCGATCGCCGCGATCAGGGTACTCGTGGGCCAATGTAGCGGTCATGGGCAATTCTGACGATCCCTCCCAGCAGTCATTGCCCGTTCGTCCTCACCATCATCCCCGCGATCTCCTTTAGCAGCTTCGCCGCCACGGTCGCGGTCATGTCGGAGATGTCGCAGCGCGGGTTGTATTCCACGATGTCGGCCGCCACGATCGGCCGGTCGACGGACTGGATGAGATCGATCACCTGACGGGGCGAGAGGCCCCCGGGCTCCCGGTGCGACACGCCCGGCGCGTAGGCCGGGTCGAGGGCGTCCATGTCCACGGATAGATAGATGGGTGTCGCGAGATCGAGGCGGAGCTTCTCGCCGCAGCGGGCCATCTCCACGGTCTCGACCCCGAACCGCCTGAACTGCGCGCGGTGATGATCGTTCACCGTCCGGAGCCCCACCTGGATCAGCCGGTCCACGAGCCGTTCCTCCATGATCCGGGCAAAGGGCGAGGTGTGAGATCGCGGATTGCCCTGATAGGCGTGGTAGATGTCGGGATGGGCGTCGATATGGAGGATGGTGAGACGGGGATGACGATGTCGCATGGCGCGCATGACCGGGTGCGTGATGGCGTGGTCGCCGCCGAGGCAGATGACCGGATCGCCGGATTCCATCGCGTGGCCTACATCGCGCTCGATGAGATCCCATGGGTCGGTGCCGCTGTCGAAGCGGACATCGCCACGATCCACGAGGCGGCCCGCGCCGAGATCGATGCCCGTCTCGCTCCATAGGCCATGAGCGTCTGAAGCGAGTTCTCGGCGGATGGCCGCGGGTGCCTCCGCGGGCCCCCTCATGAAGGAGGAGTTTTCGTCATGGGGGATTCCCAGGAGCGATATCTTGACCATCTCGCGCATCCGCCTCGCCCGCCGGTTGATGTCCGGTGACGCTAGCGCCCGCAATCTCGCAGTTCTACTTCAATGATCTTACGATCTCTGTAAGATCTGCTTAATGTTTGATCTCGCCCGCCTGCAGCTGCTCCGCGAGCTCGCCCATCGCGGCACCATGACCGCCGTCGCCACCGCCTTCGGCCTCACCTCCTCGGCGGTGTCGCAGCAGCTCGCCGTCTTGGAGCGGGAAGCCCGGGTGGCGCTGCTGGAACGCGTCGGGCGGCGGGTGCGCCTGACCGCCGAAGGAACGCGCCTGGCGGCCCATGCCGAGACCATCCTCTCGGCCGTCGAGGCGGCGGCACTCGACCTGAAGCCAGGCGGCGAGACAGCCAGGGGCGTGCTGGAGATCGCCTCCTTCCCGAGCTTCGCGAAGGCTCGCCTTCTTCCGGCCGTGATCCGGGCCCGGGCACGCTTTCCCGAGCTGAAGTTGGTCATCCACGAGCTCGAGCCCGCGGATGCCATCGAGGCGGTGCGCGATGGGCGCTGCGATCTCGCGGTGAGCTTTGCCTATAACTTCGCGCCCCGGCCGGAGATCGCCGGCCTCCTCGCCCAGCCGCTCATGGACGAGCCCGTGCTGCTCGCCCTGCCGCCGCGATGGCGGCGCGCGTCCGATCCGGTCAAGCTCGAGCGCCTGGCCAAGGAGGATTGGATCGCGGGCTCGCGGGAGGCCGAGGATCGGCTGCTGGCCGAGCGCGCTTGCGCTCCGGCCGGCTTCACCCCCCGGATCACGCACACCGTCGATGACTACGACCTTCTGCTGCGGATGGTTTCCGCCGGGCTCGGCGTCGGATTTGTGCCGGAGCTGGCACTCCGTTTCTCCGGCGCCAAGCCGATCGTTATCCGCAGCCCTGCCGGGGCGCCGCTGCGCCGGCATATCTATATGCTGACGCGGCGCGCGCTCGCATCTTCTCCACATCTGCGTGCATTGCTATCGGAACTGCCGCAATCAGGCTGACGGCGCAGGCCCTATTCCAAAGACGACCAAGAAGCATCAAACTCCGATATCAGGGACGGGCCGGTCTGGGGGCCGGCCGGGACAGAAACCGGGGGGATCCAAATGAAGCCGAATGCTCCACCGTCGGTCCAGCCGCGCGGGCAATCACGCCGTCGTTTCTTGTTGAACAGCGCGAGCCTCGGGGCCGCCGCCTTGGCCCCCGCTCTCCTCGGCCTTGCGCTTGCGCGCAGCGGCCGGGCCGACGACATGGATATGGGCACGGCCACCCGCGGCGTGCCGCGCGCGCGCTACCAGAAGAACGCGCCGCTCGTCGAGCCGGAGGTGCGCCGCTCCGCCAATGGCGAACTCAGCACGACCCTGCGCGTCGGCTACGCCTATAAGGACATTGGCGGCTATCACCTCTCGCTCCGGACCTATGAGGGAACCATTTCCGGCCCGACCCTGCGGCTCAAACCCGGCGACGTGCTGCGCATCCGCCTCACCAACGCCCTGCCGCCGAATCCGGATCCGCTGCCGGCGGAAATGTCGCTGCCGCATCATTTCAACACGACGAATTTTCACACTCATGGCCTGCATGTCAGCCCGGGTGGAATCTCGGACAACATCTTCCGCGTGATGGACCCCGGGCAGAGCTACGACATCGAGGTCGCCATACCGTCTAATCACCCGCGCGGGACCTTCTGGTATCACCCGCACAATCACGGCAGCGCCGATGTCCAGATAAGCAGCGGCATGGCCGGCGCGATCATCATCGAGGGCGATTTCGACGACGTGCCGGAGATCGCGGCGGCAACCGAGCCCCTGCTGATCCTCAACGAGGTGCTGTTCGACTACCGCGGCACCATCGAGAATTACGACACCGTCTGGCCGGAGGCGGTACCGCGCTTCCTGTCGGTCAACGGCCAGCGCGAGCCCCTCCTGCAGATGCGCCCCGGCGAGATCCAGCGCTGGCGGATCGTCCATGCCGGGCACGAGGACAATCTCCGCCTTGCCCTCGAGGCCCATGGCCTGCACATCATCGCCTGGGACGGGATCCGCAAGGCCCGGATCGATCAGCTCCAAGAATTGGAGATAGCACCCGGCCAGCGGGCGGACGTCCTGGTCCAGGCCGGGACGCCAGGAAGCTACGCGCTGCAGGCGATCGCCAACGATCAGGGCTACGCCTCCCCGACAGGCCCGCTGGCACGGCTTGTCGTCGCGGGCGAACCGATGCCGATGCCGCTTCCGTCGGCCCTCGGCCGCGCTCCGCTGGCGGATATCGGGGATGCCGAGATCACCAACAAGCGCCGCCTGACGCTTTCCGCCGAGGAGCCGGAGGCCCCGGCTGCCGCCAGTTATCAGGAGTTCAGCTATTATGTCTGCGGCCAGCTCTTCGACCCCGAACGTGTCGATCAGCGCATTCCGCTCGGCGCGGTCGAGGAATGGACCGTCGTCAACGAAGCGAAGAACGACGATCACATCTTCCACGTCCATACCAATCATTTCCAGATGGTGGCGGTCAACGGCAAGCCGCTCGCCACCCGGGACTGGCACGACACGGTGATCGTGCCAGGAAACGGCAGCTGACCTTCCGCTCGCGCTTTCTCGACTTTACCGGACGCTTCGTCCTCCACTGCCACATGATGAACCATGAAGAGCTCGGCATGATGCAGGTGGTCGAGGTCTACAAGCCCTGAGGCAGAGCTAGGCTTTCCGTTTCCTCCGCTCTCTGCCTGTCTCTTTCAGCTTCGCCTCGAGGGCGGCGATGCGCCGCGCGAATCCTTCCTCGATCTCCTTGCGCTCCTTGCTGAGCGCGGCCGCGCGCCGCTCGATATCGGCAAGCTCTGCCTTGCTCTGCTGCATGAGCGACCGGAGCTCCTCGCGAAGAGCCTTCCCCTCTGCCGCTGCATCCCTCTCCTCGCGCCGGCGGCGTGCCGCATCCTCCTCGGCCTGGAGTTTCGCGGCCTGTCGCTCTTCCTGCTCGCGCCGCCGCGCGACCTGCTGCTCTTCCTCCCGGCGCTGCTTCGCCGAGCGCCGCTCTTCCCGCTCCTGCTCCTTGGCGGCATCCCGCGCCGAGTGAGCCGCCTCCTCCGCCGCTGCGCGATCCTGCGTCTTGCGCGCACGCTGTGCGGCAGCCTCCGCTGGGCTTGCCTTGGGCGCGTGCAGGCTCTCGCCGCTTTCGCTGAACTCGCCTTGGGAGCCGAACTGACGCTTCAGCACGACGCCGGGCTTGCGCAGCGCCGCCTCCGTCAGCCCCGGATCGGCGACGACGGAAGCAAATCCATGGACGAACAGGTTCGAGCCTGCGCCCCAGGCCTCGAGGGCCGCCTTCTGGGACGGAGCCGCGACGATCACGTCATAGAAGCCAAGATGGGTGCGAAAGACCTTGAGCTTGGGTGCCATCCAGCACGCCTTCAGCGATAATTGCCGAACCTGGTTCAGGTCCAACCGAGAGGTAAAGCATGGCGCCGGGCGTGAGGCAATTCGGCACCATCGTCCTGGCCCGCTTCGTCCGGGTTCGGCCCTAACCATGTGGACCTTCTTGCAGATTCGTTGCGACAGCATGGCGTCTTGCCGCGTCCGGGCGGCTCTGGTAGCAGAGATGTCGGAAAGCACAGGGCGGCAACATGGCGATGCCAGCCGGTGCGATCCATTCTGTCTCTGGAGCCTCTCCCTTGGAGAAACAGATCACCGCCGGGGAAGCCCGGCTCATCAGCGCGCTCGCGCATTGCGGGATACCGGCCGGCACGGCGGACAGGCGTTTCGTCGACGTCGTGTCCCAAGCCCTGGCGGCCGATGACGGCTTCAAGCTGACCAGCGGCCAGCGCGCCTATATCGGACGGCTGGCCTATCGCTATCGCCATCAGCTGCCACCCGAGCTCGTCGAATCGCTCACCGATCGCCGCAGCGATACCGATGAAACCTCGCCGCGGGTCGGTCCGGCCGTACTGGAGGATGAGGTTCCTACCTGACCATCGCGGACCGGCCCCGCGCGAGCCGGCGGCTCCTCGATGAAGAGGCAGCCGAGCCTTCGGCTCAGGCCGCCTCCAGCAGCGGCAGCTCCAGCCGCACCAGCAGGCCACGGCCCGACTTGTTCTCGGCACGGATGCGCCCGCCAAGCGCCTGCAGATAGCGGCGCGCCATCCAGAGCCCGATCCCGCCATGGGCCTCGGCAGCGGTGCCGCCGGGCGCAGCGCGGAGCGAGAAGCCGCGCTCGAAGATCCGTTCGCGATGCTCGGGCGGCACCCCCGGACCGTCGTCGGAGATCCGGATCTCCGCCCGCGTGCCGTTGCGCAGCAGCCGGAGCTCGACGCGCCCGCCGGTCGGGGTGAAGCCGATGGCGTTGTCCAGCACCGCCTCGACGGCCGTCTCGATCAGCTCCTCGCTGCCGAGGACGACGAGGCCGTCAGGAGCCTCCACCTTGAAGGCGACGCCGCGGCCCTCGGCCAGGCTGCGATAGGCCCGCGCCATCTGGCGTAGCAGGCGGCTGAGATCCACTGGACGGCGGGGCGGGTCCAGAAGCTCGGCCACCGACTCGTCCAGGCGCCGCGCATCGTCCACCAGGCTGTCGAGCCGATCGACCGCCTTCTCCATCACCTCCGCCGCCCGCCGGCCGCGGAGATTCTCCTGCGGCAGCGCGCGGCGCAGCGGCTCCAGGCATTGGCGCATGATGGCGATGGGGGTCTTGAAGGCGTGGGCGTTGTCCTCGGCGCGCCGGCGAATGCTCTCCGCCGTCTGCCCCAGGGTCGCCACCAGCCGGTCGAACTCGGCGGCCACCCCATCGAGCTCGGCGATCTCGTTCTGCTCGACGAAGCCATGGGCCGGCTTGCCGCCGAGACGAAGCATCCGTGCTAGGCGTGCAAAACGCCGGACGTTACGGCGGATGGCAAGGAAGACCACCAGAGTGAGCGCAGCCAGGCAGATATAAATGAAGAACGCCCGCTGCACCTCCACACGCTGCCAGTATGGGGTGCCCAGCGCCTTTCCCGGCAGATCATCGAGGGGATAGGAGAAGGTGATGGCCCAGCACCCCGCCGGGGTCGTCACGGGCACCACCGAGGTCAGGATCTCCGCACGTCCGGAGGGGTCGAGGTAACGCTGGGCGTTGCCCCGGCGAATGCTGCAGGACTGAGCCACATCGTCGAGCACTCCCTGCCCGATGAGCTGGCGGCCCTCCTGGTCGACGGCCGCCGCATCGATCGCCGGGGCCGCCGCCACCAGATAGAAGCCGGCTGCGCCTGCTACCTTGTCGGGGCGGAAGAGAAGGCGGATCCGGGCATTGCCGTCAGAGAAATGGCGCAGCGCCTCGGCGGATTCGGTGAAGGTCGCCGGCTGGGCGCGGGTCAGGATGGGCTGCAGGGCGGCGGCCACCAGACGCCCCTGGGCCTGGATGCTTCCCAGCAGCATCTCCTGGCGTTCCTGATCCGCCTGCTGGAAGGTCAGATAGAAGAGAATAGGAACGGCGATGAAGGCCGCTACGAGAAGAATAAGGGGGGCGGCCAGCGAACGACGAAGCCGGCGCACCAGTGCTTTCATTCACCATGGTCCCAGTAGTAGCCGTAGCCCGAGTAGTTCTTGATGCAGTCGAAATTGTCGTCGATGGAGCGGAACTTCTGGCGGATGCGCTTGATGAAGGAGCGGACATTGACGCGATACCCCTCCTCGCCCCAGCCGGCCACGAAGCCCTCGCCGCGGACGAGATCATAGATCTCGCGATAGGAGAAGTCGCGCTTGGGCACGTCGGCCAGGGTCTGCAGGATCGTGAATTCGGTCAGGGTGAGCTCGACCCGATGGCCATCCCAGAAGGCGCGGCCGATGGTAGGGCGCAGCTCCAGCTTGCCGCGCCTGACGATCTCGCTGCCCATGGACAGCGTCCGCTTGCGGCCATCGACGATGAGGGAGAGCCGTTGGAGGATGACCGAAAGGCTGCGTGATTTGCTGATGAAGTCGACGGCGCCGAGCGCCAGTGCGGCTTCCTCATAGACGTTGTCGGTCAGCGCCGTCAGGAAGAGGACCGGCATGGTATGGCCGCGCTCGCGCATCTGGCGCAGCACAGCCAGGCCGTCCAGCCCCGGCATCCGCCAGTCCAGCAGCACCGCATCGATCTCGGCGTCCTTGGCCAGATGGTCGAGCGCGCTCTCCCCGCCATCGGCGCTGGTGACATCATAGCCCTCGTCCAACAGGTTATGGCCGAGGGACTCCCGGAACAGCGCGTCGTCATCGACCAGGAGCAGACGACCCTTGGTCGTCTGGTCAGCCGGCACGGGGCTTTGCAAGACTTGAGAGACAGGCGTTGTGGGTTGCATCGGAGGCGCCTCGTTCATCGATTTGGTAGGTCAGTGCCCGGAAGGTGGATCGGCCCACCTCCGGGTAGAAGAACAGCTTCATATCGCAGACCGGCGAATGATAAGTCCATACCTTGGATGGGGGGAGATCCCTGCTCTCGGCCGGAGGGCCGAACATCACGGTTGCATCGGACTGGCTGAGGCCAACCAGATGGGCGGCATCGATGACGGCCGGCGCTCCTGCACCACCCGCCGGCGCCAGACCCGCGGTCTGGCCGGACGGGGCTTGCTGGGTCCCCTGGCCCGAAACCGCCTGCGGCGGCACTCCTTGGGGCGCCGTCTGGGCGGCCATCCGGCCGATGGCCTTCTGGCTGGCATTCGGTTCGCCCTCGATCGGCGGCCCCTTCGGCGAAGCCTGGTCCGCCAACGCCTCGCTCTCGGCCAATGTGTACTCGGTGCCGGGCTTCAGCGCGGGCATGGGAGGCTCGGGCATCGCGGCAGGCGGCGGCGTTTCCACCAGCTGGCGCTGATCGGTCACCGGCGCGGGAGCCGGCGGGGGAGGCAGGCTGACGGTATGCGGACGCGAGGTGCCACAACCGGCCACCGCAGACAGCAGAAGGATGGCGCCGAATCGCACCAAGCGCATGAGCTTCACCTCTGGTCTGGCCGCTCTCCCTCGCCTACTGGCTGGCCGGAACCGGCGATCGTTAGCGGTGTGATTTTCTCGCAAAATGAAGGGATCCGCCAGTTATCCTTCGTGACTACTGAGCTTCCGTCGATACCGATAATTTACGAGTCGCAAGGGCTAGGAACTTGTGGCGGCGGTGAGGCGCCAAATCCGAGCCTGCTGGCGGCATAGCCGCCCCTCGCCATGGCATGTTTTGCAAATTGGGCCTGCGTGCTCGAGGTGGACTTTCCCGCTTCATTCGACCTCGCGCCCAAGCTGGGAAATCTGCCATGAACTGGCAAATGGTTCCACCGAGCATCTTTTTACCCGTCGCTTGGCGTAAACTCGACAATGATCCAAATGGTTCCCTGATGTGGCGATATAGGGCGCAAAGGGCGTGAAGACCATGTCCCCGGACAAACTTCGGCGCTGCCGGGATTTCCCAGCCGGATCATTGCTCTAGCCCCGATGCTGCGGTATAGACGAGCGGGTCTCAAGGCCGGCGACGGTGGAGCATGGGGCGCCTGGAGGTCAAGGAATCGCGGCGGACGCAGCTGATCGAGGCGACCATCGACAGCCTCGCCCGCCATGGATTCGCCGAATTCACCCTGAGCCAGGTCGCCAAGGCCGCCCGGCTCTCCCAGGGAATCGTCAATTTCTACTTCCGCAGCAAGGAAGCGCTCCTCATCGAGACGCTGAAATACATGGCGGCGGAATACGAGAGGTTCTGGACCGCAGCGCTGCGCAAGGCGGGGCCCCGGCCCGCCGACAAGCTGGCCGCGATCATCGCCGCCGATTTCGATCCGGTCATGGCCAGCCGCAAGAAGGTGACCGTGTGGTACGCCTTCTGGGGAGAGGCGCGCTGGCGGCCGGAATATCTCAAGATCTGCCAGTCCCTCTCGGAAAGCTACTTCGCCGAGACCCGGGCGCTCTGCCAGGAGATCGTGGCGGCAGGCGGCTACAAGGACATCGATCCGGACTGGGTGGCCCGCGGGCTCAACGCCATGATCGACGGGCTCTGGCTCGACATCCTGACCAGCCCCAAGGCCATCGACCGGAAGGATGCCAAGCGCACCTGCCTAGCGCTGCTGGGCGCCGTCTTCCCGCAGGAATTCGCCCCCCATCTCGCCGCCGCCCGGGCGGCTTGACGATCAACCCGCGTTCCAGGAGTTTCCGCATGTCCTATCCGCTGCCTCCGCCGGCCCGCGCCTGGCAGGAAAAAGTGCGCCGCTTCGTGCGAGCGGAGCTGATCCCCCATGAGGTCGAGGCGGAGATGAACGGGGGCGAGTTGCCGGCCGAGATCAAGGCCCGCCACCGGCGCATCGCGAAAGAGATCGGACTGGCGGCGCTTGCCATCCCACGCTCCCTCGGCGGGGCCGGCCTCACCTCGCTCGAGCAGGTCGTGATCCAGGAAGAGATCGGCAAGGTCACCAACGCGCTGGGCTGGTGCTACCACTCGACGCCGCCCTGGATGGTGGAAGCCTGCGCCGGCTCCACTCATCAGATGGAGACCTGGGTCAAGCCCAATATCCGCGGTGAGCGCCATGAGTGCTATGCCATCACCGAGGCCGAGGCCGGCTCCGATGTCGACGCCATCCAGGCGACGGCGCGGCGCGAGGGCGATCACTACATATTGAACGGCGAAAAGTGGCATGTGACGAGCGCCAATCACGCCGACCACTTCATCTTCCAAGCCAAGCTCGTCGGCGGCGCCCATGCCGGCGCCCATTGCCTCTTCTTCGTCGATATGGACAGGCCCGGGATCACCCTGGTGCGCACGCCCGCCTATGCCCATAACTACGCCGCCCACCATCCGATCTACCGCTTCGAGAAGGTACGCGTGCCCGTTGCCAACCGCATCGGCGAAGAAGGCGGCGGGATGGAGTTCACCTATGACTGGTTTCGCTACGAGCGGCTGGGGATCGCCGCGCGCTGCTGCGGGGCGGCGGCGCGCCTGATCGAGGAGGCGAGCGCCTTCGCCAAGGCGCGCATCGCCTTCGGCAAGCCGCTCGCCGAGCAACAGGCGATCCAGTTCATGCTGGCCGACAGCCTGACGGAGCTCTGGGCCGCGAGGCTCATGACCTATCGCACGGCCGAGGAGATCGATGCCGGCATCGACCGCAAGGCGAGCCACGCGCAATGCGCCATGGTGAAGCTCTATGCCTCCGAGATGGCAGGCCGGGTCGCCGACCGCGCCGTGCAGATCTTCGGCGGGCGCGGCTATATGCGCGAGAACGTCGCCGAGCGATTCTTCCGCGAGCTGCGCGTCGACCGAATCTGGGAAGGCACCAGCGAGATCCAGAGGCTGATCATCGCCCATGGGCTCATGAAGCGCGGGCAAGCGGCGCTGATCGAGTAGCGGGCACCGCCTTCGATTCCCGCTATTCCGTGCCTGGCGACGGGGCAAGAACGCATCGTCACACGCGCCTCTCCGCCCATTGCCACGGCCCTGTTCGGCTGAGAGAGTGGGCCTCGGGGGTCATCCATGCTCAAGACGGTCGGGCCCATCCTGCAGGTTCTGGTCGGCGTCGTCTGCCTGGAGACGGCGCTCGGCATCCTGGCGCCCGTGATTGCGCTCCAGCTCGTGCATCGCAACGAGTCCGCGGAGCTCATCGGCCTGATCGCCTCGGCCTATTTCGGCGGCTTCCTGCTGGGCACGCTCACCTGCCAGCGGGTCATCGACCGGGTCGGGCATATCCGCAGCTTCGCCGTCTTCGCCGCCATCGCCGGCTCCATGACGCTGCTGCTCCTCATCTTCGATCAGATCTATATCTGGATCGCGCTCCGGGTCATCGTGGGCTATGCCATCGCCGGGCAATATGTCGTGGTCGAGAGCTGGCTCAACGACAAGGCGACCAACGAGAACCGCGGCCGCGTCTTCTCGCTCTACATGATGGTCTCCTGGGCCGCGAGCGGCGTCAGCCCGCTCGCCCTCAACCTCGCCGATCCGACGGGCCATCTGCTGCTGACACTGGCGGCCATCGCCCTCATCCTCTCCCTGATCCCGCTCGGGCTCACGCGGATCGGCAATCCCGAGATCGGGGAGCGCGAGCATTTCGGGCTGATCCGGCTCTACAAGATCTCGCCGACCGGCATCATCGCCTGCTTCAGCTCGGGCATCGCCACTCCCGCCTTCTATGCCCTGCTGCCGGCCTATATGGTCGATGTCGGCTTCACGACCCAGCAGCTCTCCTTCGTCTACAGCTTCAGCACCATCGCCGGCCTCCTCGCCCAGTTCCCCATCGGCTATCTGGCCGACAATCTCGGGCGCCGGCCGCTGATGCTCGCGACCTCGCTCGGCTCCGCCGCCGCCTCCATCGGCCTTTACTTCATGGGCGAGCATTCCTTCGCCATCCTCGCCGGGCTCATCTTCGTCTTCGAGGGACTCATGGCGCCCCTCTATGCGCTCGGGGTCGGCCAGACCAGCGACTACATCGAGAAGAAGGATTTCGTCGCCGCCTCGAGCGGGCTGCTCTTCGCCTGGGGCCTTGGATCCGCCATCGGCCCGGCGATCGCGGGCTGGATGATCGGGCTCTTTGGACCTCGCGGCCTGTTCCTCTTCATGGCTGGGGCGCTCGGCGCCTTCATGATCTTCCTCGTCATCCGCATGATCACCCGGCGCGCCAAGACCCCGAAGGAGCAGCTCAATTACGTCGCGGTGCCCATGACCCAGGGCACCTATGGCGCGCCCGAGCTCGACCCGCGCGGCGAGCCGACGCCCCATCCGCACAAGGCGATCGACGAGTAGCCCTCTCCCAGATCGTCAACTGTGGCTGCCCGGCCACGCTGCCTGTTTCTGCAGGGAATCTGCAGGAGGTTCTTTTCCGGCAACGTAATATTATAGTTTATCCGTAAACGAGCGTAAACGAGCGTATCCGTCAAGCTTGAAAGAAAAGCAATGCCAATGACTCGTTGATTGTCCGGTCTATCCCGCCACGCGCTCCGGCAGCTGACGTCTGAAGGGGACCTCGCCCTGAGGCGGGCCGTCGAGATTGCGCGCATAGTCATGGCCGGCATAGACGGCCGCGGCGATGGTGCTGGGCGCATAAGCATCGCCGATGGCGCGCACCGATTTGAGCGGCCCGGGAGCGGCGCGGAGGCTCTGATAGAGCTGATCCTCCGGCAGGCGCGCCGTGACGGTGACGATGGTCCGGGCGGCGATCTCCTCCTTCCGCCCGGTGAATACGCATTCGACCTCAGCATGGTCCCCGAGAAAGGCCGTCACTGTGCGGCTCGGGCGGATGGTGATGCCGAGACCGAGAAGGCGCGCCTGGATGAAGCGAAGCTCGAGCGTATTGGCGGTCCAGATCGAGGCGAGCTCCGCCGGCGTCACCAGGGTGACCTCGAGCCCCGCGCGGCGCAGGCGCTCTGCGACCACGCCGCCCATGTAGTAGTGATCGTCGTCGAAGACGACCACGGGCCCTTGGGCCAGCTCTCCCGCCGGAAGCCGGCCCTCCATGATGTCGTCGGGCGTCAGCACGGCCTCGCCTTCGAAGCCGGGCACGGCATAGCTGTGCCAGCGGCCGACGCCGTCGCGGCGCCAGCGGGCGCCCGTGGCGATCACCGCATGGGGAAAGCCGAATTCGCGGATGTCGTCCGCGGTCAGCGGGCTCGCGGGATAGACCTCCACATTGGCCAAGCGACCGATCTGCTGGACGCGGTGGTCGCGCACACGAGCCCATTCCGCCAAGCCAGGCAGGCGGGATTCCCGGCTCACGCGGCCCCCCAGCTCCTCGCCCGCCTCGGCCAGATGCACGTGATAGCCGCGCTGGCCGAGGGCACGCGCGCATTCGAGCCCGGCCGGGCCGGCGCCGACCACGAGAACGGCATCAT
>DATBBO010000647.1:0-5156 GCA_036270995.1 Dongiaceae bacterium
TGATAGCACCGATCCTCGTCCTGCTGCGGCCACATCAGTGGATCAAGAACCTCTTCGTCGCCGCACCCCTGTTCTTCACGCCGGCGGCGCTCTCGCCTGCCGCGGCGGGCCGTGTCGTTCTCGGTATCGCCTGCTTCTCGGCCCTGGCTTCAGCCATGTACGTGCTGAACGACTGGTGCGACCGGGAGGCCGACCGGTACCATCCCCGCAAGAGCCTGCGCCCGCTGGCCGCGGGCACCGTTTCTGCCGGCAAGGCCCTTCTCCTCGCTCTCGGCCTCGCTGTTGCGGGCTTCGCCTTCGCCGCCCTGCTGCTGCCGGCGGCCTTCGGCCAGGTGCTCGCGGGCTATGTCGTCCTCAATCTCGCCTATTCCTTCTGGCTGAAGCGCGGATCGCTGTCCTCGACGTGATGGTGATCGCCATCGGCTTCGTGCTCAGAATCTATGCCGGCGGCTTCCTGATCGGCGTGACGCCCACCGTCTGGATCGTCGCCTGCACGCTTCTCCTCGCCTTGTTCCTGGCGCTGGCCAAACGCCGCGACGACATCGTGCGCGGCCTCGAAAAGAACCATCGTCCGGCCCTTGCAGGCTATAACGCGGCCTTCCTCGACACCGCGATCGCCGTCGTGCTCGGATCCCTCCTGGTGTGCTATCTCCTCTACACGACCCAGGCGGAGAACATGGCGCGCCTGCACAGCAACAAGCTGTTCCTTACGGTGCCTTTTGTGATCGCGGGCGTGCTGCGCTATCTGCAGGTCACGCTGGTCGAGCACCGCTCCGGCACGCCGACGCGCCTCGCCGTCACTGACCGTTTCATGCTGCTGACGATCCTGGGCTGGCTCGCGACCTTCGCCATCCTGATCTATGGCTGAGGCATCCATGCGCGAAGCAGCCGCCGAGCCGGGGTGGCGGCGAGATGTCTTCTCCGGCTGGGGCCGGCTGGCGCGGGCGGAAATGCTGGCGGCGCGGCCGGAGCGTGCGAGCGAGCTGGCCGGGATCCTCGCTGCCGCCGGTTCCGAGGGGATCATCGTCCATGCCGGGGGACGCAGCTATGGCGACAGCGCGCTCAATGCCGGCGGGCGCGCCATCCTGACCCGGCGCCTCGACCGGCTGCTCGCCTTCGATCCGGCGAGCGGGCTGTTGGTGGCGGAGGCGGGCGTGCGCTTCGAGGATCTGCGGCGGGTGCTGCTGCCCCGGGGATTCCTTGCACCGGTCACCCCAGGCACCGCATTCGCGACCTTGGGCGGCGCGATCGCCCATGACGTCCATGGCAAGAACCAGGATCGAGCCGGCAATTTCGGCGCCCATGTCGAATGGCTCGACCTGATGCTGCCCTCGGGCGAGCTGAGGCGCCTGACGCCCGCCGACCGGCTGTTCCGGGCGACGGTCGGGGGGCTCGGCCTGACCGGCGTGATCCTCGCGCTTGCCTTGCGCATGATGCCCGTGCCCTCGCGCTTCGTGACCGTGCGCGAGCGCCGGGTTGCCGATCTCGATGCCTTCCTGGGGGCCCTGGAGGTCGAGCGCAGCAGGGCCGTCTATTCGGTCGGCTGGATCGATGCCCAGGCGGGGGGCCGAGCGCTGGGCCGCGGCATCGTCGAGGCGGCCGACCCGGCGCCGGCAGAAGCAGGGGAGTCCTATGCCGAGACCCGGGGCCGCCGGTTCCCGGTCGATCTGCCTGGCTTCGTCCTGAACCCCTTGAGCATCGCGGCGTTCAACGCCCTCTACTGGCGGCGTGTTCCGAAGGATGGCCGCGAGCGACGCCTCGCCTATGACCGCTTTCTCTACCCGCTGGACGCCATCGCCGATTGGAACCGGCTCTATGGCCGGCGCGGCTTCCACCAGTTCCAGGCTCTCCTGCCGGAACCGCGTGCCGTCCGCGCCCTGCTGGAGGCCTGCGCTGCCTCTCGTGCAGCCTCCTTCCTGGCGGTTCTCAAGACCATGGGGCGGGAGGGCGCCGGCCTGCTCTCCTTCGGCGGCCGCGGCCATACCCTCGCTCTCGATTTCCCCGCCGGGCGGGGGATCGATGAGCTGCTCGGCCGGCTGGAGCGCCTCGTGCTCGATCATGGCGGGCGGGTCTATCTCGCCAAGGATTCCCGCCTCAGCGCCGCGGGTTTCGCCGCAATGTATCCGCGCCTGCCGGAGTTTCGCGAGATGCTGGCGGAGGTCGATCCCGAGGGACGCATGCGTTCCGACCTCGCGCGCCGGCTCGACATCCGAAGGACCGCCTGATGGCCGATCCGCCGATCTGGCTCGTTCTCGGTGCCAGCTCCTCCGTCGCCCGGTCCTTCATCCGGCTCGTCGCGGCCGAAGGCGGGGAGGTCATCCTCGCCGGGCGCGACCTGGCGGATCTGGAGGCGAGCGCGGCCGATGCCCGGCTGCGGGGTGCCGCCGCCGAGGTGCGGCCTTTCGACGCCGTCGATCTGGCCAGCCATGCCCTCTTCGTCGCCGCACTCCCCGATCGCCCGCTCAATGTCCTCCTCGCCTTCGGCCTCATGCATCCCCAGGCAGCCCTCGATGGCAATCCGGAACTGGCGGACCAGGTCATCCGGGTCAATTATCAGGGGGCGGTCTCGATCCTCGCCCGGCTCGAGCCGCTTCTGACCGCGGCGGGCCAGGGGGCGGTCGTGGTGCTGAGCTCCGTGGCCGGCGATCGCGGGCGTCCCTCGAATTTCGTCTATGGATCGGCCAAGGCGGGGCTCAATGCCTATCTCCAGGGGCTGCGCGCCCGGCTAGCCCGCCACGGAGTTTCCGTCACCACGGTCAAGGCAGGCTTCATGGATACGGCCATGAGCTATGGCCTGCCGGGCATGTTCCTGGTGGCGAGTCCGGACTCCGCAGCCAAGGCCTGTTTCCAGGCCGCAAGAAAGAAACGTAACATATTGTATTTTCCGTTCTTCTGGTGGCTAATCATGGCGATCATAAAGGCGATCCCGGAAGGGGTGTTCAAGCGCCTGAAGCTATAGGGCTGA
Organism: Dongiaceae bacterium; assembly: GCA_036270995.1. Classification (GTDB taxonomy): domain Bacteria; phylum Pseudomonadota; class Alphaproteobacteria; order Dongiales; family Dongiaceae; genus DASXQK01. The sequence goes on from DATBBO010000647.1 coordinate 2,966, forward strand.
AACCAAAAATTCGCCGCGTCGTCAAAAATATGTAACTTCCGCTACCCAACCCGCTTGGCTAATAGCAACGCGGATTACCGGGGGACCGCATGGCGGACGAAATTGAATTGAAGCTGGCCATCGCTCCCGAGAGGGCCGCCGAGCTACGCAAGCTTGAGCTCCTGCGGCGATTGTCGGAGAAGCGCGGCTCGACCCGCCAGCTCTCCACCGTCTATTTCGATACCCCCGATCAAGCGCTTTCCAGGCGCGGGATCGCACTGCGCATCCGCAGCGCCGGCCGCCGCAAGCTGCAGACCATCAAGCTGCCCGCCGAGGGACCCGGCGGCCTGCAGGTTCTGCGCGAGATCGAGACTCCGGTTGCGGGCGACCTGCCGGAGTTCGAGAAGATCTCCGATCTCCGGCTGCGCCGTCTCTTTGCCGACAGCGTGATCGCCGAGAGCCTGGGCCCGATGTTCGTGACCGATATCAAGCGGACCACCTGGCCGTTGCGCTTCGACGGCAGCCTCGTCGAGCTGGCCCTCGATCAGGGGGAGATCCGCGCCGGCACGGCGCGCATGCCGGTCTCGGAGGTGGAGCTCGAGCTGAAGGAGGGCAAGGTGGAGCACATCTTCGAGCTGGCGCTGGCGCTGCACGAGGCCATGCCCGTGACCCTGGGTCAGGCGACCAAGGCGGCGCGGGGGTATGCGCTGCTCGACGACGCCCAGCCCCAGCCGGTGAAGGCCCTGCCCACGGGCCTGCTTCCCATCATGACCGCGCGCCATGCCTTCGCGATCGCCGCCCGCAATTGCCTGGCCCAGATGCGCGACAACGAGGCTTCAGCGCGGCTCGGTCGCGACCCCGAAGGCATCCATCAGCTCAGGATCGGGCTGCGCCGGCTGCGGGCGCTCGTGACGGCCTATCGCGACGCGCTGGCGCCGGCGGCCCATGAATTCCTCTCCCGGGAGCTGCGCTGGCTGCAGCAGGAGCTGAACCCTGCCCGCGATTGGGACGTCTTCATCGAGACCACGCTGGAGCCGATCCTGCGGCGGGTGGCCGGGCTCGAGGCTTGCCTCGAGGCGGCGAAGGAGCTGCGCGACCTGGCCCAGGAGCGAGCGCAGGCGACGCTGGCCGCGCCGCGCTACACAGCCTTCCTTCTGCGCTGCTATTCCTGGTTCTCCACCGGCGCCTGGGCCTCCATCGAGGCGGGCGCGCTCGACCGGCCGGTCGGGGAGTTCGCCGGCGCCATCCTGCAGCACCGGCACCGGCGGCTGAGGAAGTTCGGCGGCAAGCGCGCCGATCTGCCCGAGAGCGATCTGCACCGCCTGCGGCTGATGGCAAAGAAGCAGCGCTACATCGCCGAGTTCTTCCGCGAGATCTATCCGCGCAAGGCGACGGGCCGCTATATCGCCGCCCTCGCCGAGATCCAGGATGTGCTGGGCTCCCTGAACGATGCCCTGGTGAGCCGCCATCTGGTGGAGGAGCTGGAGCGCTTCCTGGCCGATGCACCCTCGGTGGGCGCCGCCGCCGCGGCACGAGCGGCGGGCGTCATCCTGGGCTGGCAGGGCGGCCGGATCGCCGGGGATCTCAACCGTGTCACCACGGTCTGGAAGGCGTTCACCCAGCACAAGACGTTCTGGTCCCACCCCGAACAACCCACGCCCGAACAGAGCCCGTGAATCGTCTCGCAGGCCTTGGGGATCAGATGCAGGGATACGAACCGTCGATGCGAGCGCCGGCGCGCCAGCTAGTCGAGATCGCGCGGCGCGACGAAGCGCTCGAGCATGCCGTCCCCCTCGGCGAGGTCGCGCCAGCGTGGCGCCTCGAAATCGATCACGGCCAGAGCGGCGGTGGGGTACTTGGCATGCAGGCGGGCGCGGGCCGCGGCATCGCCGCTGCCCACCAGCTGGAGGGCCAGCACGTGAAAGCCAGGATTGTGGCCGACGAGGAGCGCAGTGCCGACGGTCTCAGGGAGCTGGCGCAACAGGCGCAGGATCTGGGGCGGGGCAGCGAGGTAAAGGTGCTCGGAATATTCGACCTTTATATCCGCCTTGAGCGCGTGTTCGGCGAGTTCCCAGGTCTCTCTCGCGCGCCGTGCCGACGAACAGAGCACGATGTCGGGAACGAGCTTCTGCCGGCGCAGATAGCGACCCATGGCGGGCGCGGCTTCGCGCCCTCGCGGGCTCAGGCCGCGGGTGATATCCGCGGCCGCCGG
>DATBBO010000648.1:0-8222 GCA_036270995.1 Dongiaceae bacterium
GCGGGCGAAGTAGTCGGCCGCGGCCCAGTCGTACTCGTCATGCTCCTCGGCAACGAAAGACTTGTATTCCTCGGTCAGCGCCTGGGTGAAGGCCGAGCCCGTACCCTTCGCTTGCCCGACCTGCTCGATATTGCTGACGCAGCCGGCCAACAAGCCGAGAGCCGCGATGGCGCCGAGAACTTTCATATTCATCTGATGACCCCTCTCGATTAACTTCGAATACCGCTACCGGCGACCCCCCGGCCCACCGCAGGACAAACAACCAAGAGCCCCCTCGGCTGATCCCGCACCGAGCCCGGGCCGCGCCACGTCATTTCGTGCCGGCCCGAGATGGAAAGGATATTAGGCGAGCGACTCTGCAAAGTCAAAGTAGCCCGCTTATTCCTTGTGTCCATTGCAGAAGTCTTCATCGACTGTGACTATTTTGCCACTGGCAGCAGCGGCATCGGCCCGGTCATGGGTGACCAGAAGGGCAGGCAGCCGCCGCTCCCGGATTCGGCGGAAGACGAGGTCCCGGAACTGTTGGCGCAATACATCGTCCAGCCCGCCGAAGGGCTCGTCCAGCAAGAGGGCCCGGGGCTCGGAGAGCAGCATGCGCAGCAGGGCCACCCGGGCCCGCTGCCCGCCTGACAGGGTGGCGGGGTCCCTCCCCTCCAGCCCGCCCAGGCCCGACTCGGCGAGTGCCGCAGCCACGCGGGCGCGCCGCTCCCGGCCGGAAAAGCCCGGCGGCAGGCCAAAGGAAAGATTTCCGCCCACGGAGAGATGGGGGAAGAGAAGGTCGTCCTGGAACAGGATGCCCAGACGACGCCGCTCGGGCGGGAGCGCCCCAAGGTCCCGGCCGTCCAGAAGGATTCGCCCCTGGGCAGTGAAGGCCGGGTCGAGGGTCCCGCAGATGAAGGCCAGCAGGCTCGACTTGCCGCTGCCCGAGCGGCCCATGAGGGTGACGACCTCGCCCGGCGGCACCTGGAGATCGAGCGGCCCGATCAGGCGGCGACCCTCCAGGGAAAGTGCGACCGACTCGAGAACGAGGCCGGGCTCGCTCATCTCAGGCCGCGGCGATGACGGAAGGCAATGCGCGGTGCGAGCAAGGCGAGCCCGAAGCCGATTAGCGGCAGCGCCGCCTGGAGGAAGCCATAGGTCCCGGCAAGACGCCGGTCGGCGCCCGCATTGGCCGCCACCGCCTCGGTCGTCAGAGTGGCGAATCGGCCGGCGCCGGCGAAGAGGGTCGGCAAATAGAGGGCAATGCTGACGGAGAAGCCGACCGCCGCCGCCAGCAGCACCGGGCGCAGGAGCATTGGAAGGGTCAGGGCGAAAAAGACCCGTGATTCGCCGGCGCCGAGACAGAGCCCGGCGCGGCGGTAGCGTTCGTCGAGGGCTCGATAAGGATCGGCCAGCATCAGGAAGACATAGGGCAGCACGAAGACGAGATGGCTCCAGATCAGCGCCGCGAGGCTCGCCTCCAGCCCGAGCCAGGCGAGGAGGGCCGTCATCCCGAACATGAAGGAGATCTGCGGAATCAGCAGCGGCAGATAGATGAGCCACAGGACTCGCGCGGTCGGATGCAGGCCATGACGGCGCTCGTTTTCCAGGCAGCCGAGGCTGAGGAGAAGCGCGATTGCGGCTGTGGCGAGGGCAAGGAGCAGGCTCGTGGCGAGCACCCGCCCGAGGCCCTCTCCGGCGCCGAGCCAGTTGCCCAGGCTCCAGCTGGCGGGCAGCCTCTGGGGAAAGGGCCAGCGCCACGCGAGCGACCAGAGGCCGAGCGCCAGAATGCTGGCTGAGGCCAGCAGGAACAGGAGCAGAGCGATCGCACCGGCGATGAGTCGGCTCATCACGCCCGCATGGCCGCGCCCGCCGCCCGCGAGCCAAGCGCGGGCCGCAAGGACGATAAGCAACTCGCCCAGGCGCCAGAGCAGGATCGCCGCTGCCACCAGAAGAAGCTGCAGCATGCCGCCCGCCGCCGCAGGCCCCAGTCTCTCGAGGCTCGGATCGTCGAACCAGGCCAGCAGGAGGGTGGCAAGCGTCGGCGGCGTGCTGGGCCCGAGAATCAGCGCCATGTCGACGACCGAGAGTGAGAAGGCGAGCACCGCATAGATCGGCAGGCGGAGCTGGCCGTAGAGCACCGGCAGGATGATCTTCAGCCAGGCCGTGGCGGGGCCGTAGCCGAGGCTGCGGGCGATGTCGAGGAAGCGGGCGACCGGAAGCTGATTCGTGCCGGCGATAATGGCGAGCAGCAGGAAGGGCGTCTCCTTCAGCCAGAGCCCGGCGGCGAGCGTGAGGCCGAGGCGGTCGCCGGGGATCGGCAGATCGGGCGGCAGCCCGCCGCTCGCCACCAGCGGGGCAGCCAGGCGCACGAGCCAGCCGCTCGGCGCGACCAGAAAGGCAAAGCCGATGGCGAGCGCCGCATGAGGTATCGCAAGCAGCGGGGCCAGCAGGCGGCGGAGCCAGGCGAAGAGCCGCGTGCCCTCGAGAGCCGCCGCCAGGCCCAGGGCGGTGAGGAAGGAGAGGAGTGTCGCCAGCAGGCCGCTGACGAGAGTCGCCGCCAGCGCGCCCGGCAGCTCCGGTGCGGCGAAGAGACGGGCGAAGGGACGCAGCGAGAAGCGGGTATCACCGAGGCTGGGCAGGAGCCCTAGCGCCGGCAGCAGCGTGCCGATGAGCCCGGCGAGCACGGGCAGCAGGAAAAGAGCCAGAGTGATCGCCGGCATAAGGGCGAGCCAGCCGCGCCTTGGCGGCGCGCCGGCAGTCAGCGGGCGTAGTGCTGCCGCCATTCCTCGGCGAGCCGCGTCATCCAGCTCGGGTCCGGCTCCGGCAGCGTGCGCCCGAGCTTCTCCGGCGGCAGGGTCGCAGCCCCCAGAGGGAGATCGGCGAAGAGCTTGCGCCCGGCCGGATCGAGCTTTGTCACATCGAGCACGGTCGGATCGCCCCAGAGAGCGGGATCCTGCTTGCGGGCCTGGGCCTCCGGCGACATCAGGAAATTCGCCACGACCATGGCGCCGGCCTTCGCATTGGCATTGAAGGGAATGGCGACGAAATGGGTATTGGCAATGCTGCCGCGGTCGAAGACATAGCTGCGCACCGTCGGGGGCAGCAGGCCCTGGGCGATGGCCGCGCTCGCCTCGCTGGGATTGAAGTTGAAGGCGATGTCGATCTCGCCGTCATCGAGCAGCTGACGCATCGCCTCGCTGTTCTGAGGAAACTGCTGCCCATGGCGCCAGAGCAGCGGGTTCAGCTTATCGAGATAGCGCCAGAGCGGCGCAGTCGCTGCGGCGAATCCTGACTCATCGACGGGCTTCGCCAGCGCCGCGGGATCGTCGGTCATCTCATAGAGCGCCTGCTTCAGGAAGGTGGCCCCGGTGAAATCCGGCGGGGCGGGATAGGTGAAGCGGCCGGGATGAGCCTCCGCCCAGGCGAGCAGCGCTGCCATGCTGCGCGGCGGATCCTGAAGCCGCGCGCTGTCATAGATGAAGACGATCTGCGCCATACCCCAGGGCGCCTCCAGCCCGTCCACCGGGACGGTAAAATCCACCGCCGTGGTCGGCTTGCCCGCGACATCAACCAGAGCGTCGTTGGGCAGCATCTGGGTGAAGGGACCGAACAGCAGACCCTGGCGCTTCATCGCGGCAAAATTGGCGCCGTTGATCCAGATGAGATCGACGGATCCGCCATCGCTGCGCCCGGCGGTTTTCTCGGCCAGAACGCGGGTGACCGCCTCGGCGGTATCCGAGAGCTTCACCTGGCGCAAGGTCACGCCGTACTCCGCCTGCACCCGCTCCGCTGCCCAGGAGACATAGGCGTTGATCTTCGGATCCCCGCCCCAGGCGTTGAAATAGACCGTCTCGCCCTTGGCTTGGGCCAGAGCCTGGTCCCAGCTCGCCGGCGCTGGGTCGGCGAGGGCAGCACGACCGAGTCCGAGGCCAGAGAGCAGAAGCGCCAGAACCGCAACCCGACGAGTGAAGGAGATCATGCGAACCCCGGTGAGCGTGGCAGCCAAGACAATAGCCGCCCCCTTCGGCCGCCCGCCAGCCCTCCCACGGAAACTTGAATGCCGATCGGCGCTCGCCTATAACCGGTGCGGAGCGCGGGTGTAGCTCAATGGTAGAGCAGAAGCTTCCCAAGCTTACGACGAGGGTTCGATTCCCTTCACCCGCTCCAGGCCTGGCCGCTCTTCGGGTCGCCGCGTCGGTCCACCGAACATCTCCCATGGCCGCACCCGGCTAATTTTCCGGTTGTAGGGTTGGCTTTCATATAGTTTTGCTGGAGCGGCCCCTCCGGCATCGCTGCTGGACGCCGTGCACGCTCGACGCCGGGAGACGCCTGCCGCCTTCGTAGATCTCAAGACCCAGGGAGGATATCCATGAAGCTCGGCCTGTTCATGATGCCCCTGCACGATCCGCGGCGAAACTTCACCGAGATCCTGGAGGAGGATCGCGATGCGATCCTGCTGGCCGAGACGCTGGGCTATGACGAAGCCTGGGTCGGCGAGCATTACAGCGCCACCACGGAGCCGATCTCCGACCCGCTGCAATTCATGGCGACCCTGATCGGCGCGACCTCGTCGATCAAGTTCGGCACCAGCGTGCTCAATCTGCCGCAGCACCACCCGGCCCAGGTCGCCGGCAATTGCGCGCTGTTCGACCATCTCAGCCGCGGGCGCTTCATCATGGGGATCGGGCCGGGTGGTCTCGGCTCCGATTTCGAGCTGTTCAAGACCATCGACAAGAACCGCTCGGAGATGATGGTCGAGGCGATCGAGATCGTGCACAAGATCTGGAGTTCGGATCCGCCCTATCGCATCCCCGGCAAGTACTGGGACATCACGATCGAGAGCTCCTATCAGCCGCGGCTCGGCATCGGGCCGATGCTGAAGCCCTTCCAGAAGCCCTATCCGCCGCTGGCGGTCTCGGCCATGAGCCCGTCCTCCTCTACCGCGCGGCTTGCCGGCGAACGCGGCTGGGGGCTGATCTCCGCGAACTTCATGCCGGTCGGCCATGCCAAGACCCATTGGGACCAGTACCGCACAGGTGCGGAAGCCGCGGGGCGGCGGCCGAGCCGCGATGCCTGGCGCCTCGCCCGCAGCATCCTGGTGACGGAGAGCGACCAGGAAGCGCGTGACTATCTCGACAACGACGCATGCAGCGTCGGCTGGTACTACGCCTATCTGCGCGACAATCTCGCCACCTACAATCTGCTGAAGATCTTCAAACCCGAGGCATCGATTTCGGATGGCGCGGTGACGATCCAGAAATGCATCGACTGGATGGTCATCCACGGCAGCCCGAAGCGGGTGCTGGACCAGCTGGTCGCGCTCATGGATCGGGTCGGGTATTTCGGCACGCTCCTGCTGACCCATAAGGATTGGGACCAGCCGGCGCTGCACAAGCGCTCCATGACCCTGCTGGCCCGGGAGGTCATGCCGAAGTTCCGCCAGCATGCGGAAGCCCGGAAGGCAACCGACTAGGACCGGGGCGGGACACAGGGCGACCAGCTTTACCGCCCGCACGGCGTCATCATCCCGCCGCCGGGAACACCGGGCGGCGATCAGAAGATCGTGTCCAAGCAGCAACAGCTGCGGCCGCGAGTCCGCTGGAACTGGAACATTGATGCCGGCGAAGGGTTCGATTGGGGCGGTTTTCGCAGCCCCGAGGAGAAGAGCCATGGCTCGGCGGTCAAGAATAAGAAACCTCTTCATTTTTCTGAGTCTCACTTCCGCCAGCTTGCTGGTGTTCCTGACTGCCTTCGTCGGCTTCACCTATCTTTTCGTGACCTCCGACTATGTCCGCACCCACATGGAGCGGCATGCCGCGGCCGCGAATCCGCAGCCGCAAGTGCCTCTAATCGCAAGCACGCAATAAGCGCATCGGCCCCTCGGGCGGGAACATTGACCCGATCTCGAGGGTTCGAATAGGCGGGCGATCGAGATGAGACGAGCCCTCAAAATCCTTGCCTGGACTCTTGGCGGCCTCGTGCTTCTGATCGTTGCCGCCGGCGGCTTCGTCTACGTCTTCGCCACCTCCGACTATGTCCGCGCCCAGATCGAGAACCACGCCAGCGCCATCGCCGGCCGCGCGACCAAGATCGCCCGCGTCCGGATCGACTGGGGTTGGACAGCCCATGTCAGCCTCGAGGATGTCCAGGTCTCCAACGCCGATTGGGGCAAGGCCGATCACATGCTGAAGGCCAAGCTCATCGATTTCGACATCCAGCTCTGGCCGCTGCTGGGTGGCCATCTCGTGCTGCCCCAGCTGACGATGAAAGGCCCCGAGCTTTTTCTCGAGCGCAACGACAAGGGGGATCTCAACTGGAGCCAGAAGGAGAGTCCCGTCGCAGCGACGGTCGCCAAGCAGATCGACCCGCAGCAGCGCTCGGAAGCCCCGGTGATCGGGCATCTGGAGATCGACGATGGCCATGTGTCCTACCAGGACACCAAGCGGAAGCTCGAGCTCGACGGCACCGTGCAGACGGCCCGGGGCCAGGCGCCGAAGGACGAGAGGGCGGAGCTGAAGCTGAAGGGCAAGCTGGAAGGCAAGGCGCTCCTGATCCACTTCGTCGGCGGCGCCATCTTCATGCTACGGGACCAGGACACGCCCTATCCCTTGAAGCTCGACGTCTCCTTCGGCAGCACCAAGCTCGCTCTCGAAGGCACGGTGCAGGATCCCTTCCAGTTCAAGGGGGCCGATGTGCAGCTGTCGCTCTCGGGGCCGGACCTCTCGGACATCTTCCCTCTGCTCGGGGTGCCGGGCCCGCCGACTCCGCCCTACAGGCTCGTGGGCAAGCTGCACCGCGAGCAGGGCATCTGGCAGCTCGACGACATGAAGCTCCATGCTGGCAACAGCGATCTCGTCGGCACGGTCTCCATCGACCAGCGGCTGAAGCGCTCCTTCCTAAAGGCCAATCTCGTTTCCTCCCATCTCGACTTCGCCGACCTGGCGCCGCTGATCGGCGCAACGCCGAACGGCGGCGTGATGTCGGCGGAGCAGAAGCAGACCGAGGCCAAGCTCGAGGCGAGCGGAGAATTCTTTCCCAATGTCCCGCTCAAGGTCGAGAAGCTGAGGGTGATGGACATGGACGTGACCCTGGACGCGCGGCGGGTGGTTTCGGCGCCCTATCTGTCCGTCCAGGCGCTGGTGGGGCGGGTCAAGATCGACAACGGCAAGGCGGTCGTCGCCCCGCTCAGGATCGCCATGGCTGGCGGCACGGTCGCGGGCAGCATGATGCTCGACGCCCAGACCGACATCCCGAAGGCCGGCGCCGATCTGCGCTACGACAGTCTCGACCTCGGCGCCTTCTTCAAGGGCTCGCGCTATTTCGAGACGACCCATGGCAAGCTGCAGGGGCGGATGAAGCTGATCGGCACCGGCCGGTCGCTGGCCCAGGTGATGGGCAGCTCCAACGGCGAGTTCGCCATCGCCATGACCGGCGGATCGATCAGCGGCCTCCTGGTGGCGCTTGCCGGTACCGATATCGGCGACGCGCTGCTGATCTACATCACCGGCGACGGCCGGATCCCGATCCGCTGTGCTACCGGCAGGCTCACCCTGGAGAACGGCGATGGGCGGCTCGACCGCAGCTTCATGGATACCCAGAAGTCCGTGCTCCATTTCAGCGGCAGTGTCGGTCTCAGGACGCAGGCGATAAAGCTCGTGGTAACGGCCGATGCAAAGGACTTCAGCCTTCTCAACCTGCATGCCCCGGTCCTCGTGCAGGGCAAGATTCGTTCGCCGAAATTCTCCATCGACCGGCTGATCCCCATCCCGACGCCCGATTTCGGCGGCGCCGACGACATGGATTGCGGCGGCCGCATCTCGCAGCTATTGGCCGAATAAGCCCAACCTTCGGCGGCCTCGCGGGAAATCTACCTCCGCCAGATGAAACCTTCGTAACAAAGGCGCAGGAAACCTTCCTACCTGCCGTGTATGGGCTGAGACGACGGCTGGCTCCCGGTCACGAAGAGAGGAGACAGGAAGCCTCGGCAGGATGCCGGGGTATTGCCAATGGCGGCGCAGCCTGGGGCGTCCCTTTGGCCTCTGTAGTCGAGGAGGTCATGGGCGATTATTTGCGTCCGAGAATGAAATTGCGGCCGGGCGATGCGGCTCGGCGGCAAGAGGCAAGCTGGCGAGGTCTCACCGTAGAGACCGTCCAGTTCACGGCAAGCGAGGGCTTCGAATATGATTTCGCCGCCTCCTGCCATCTGCTCATCGCGGCGGAGCGGGGCATCCGGATCAAGG
>DATBBO010000649.1:0-2481 GCA_036270995.1 Dongiaceae bacterium
CAACCCTGGATCCCGGCTTTCGCCGGGATGACGAACAAAAAATGAAGGCAACCGGCCAAATGCGATTGCCCTGCCATTGATGGGGCGGGGGAAAGAATGCGAACCCGGACTACGTCTCCTGATGGATGTCGTAGTCGTAGCCGCCCAGGCCGTCGTGCTTGTAGTTGACGATGTAGTTCACCGTCTTGCCGCATTGATCGACGGTCCAGCGCTCCGAATCCGGATGCCCGTCGGAATTGACCTTGATGGCGGCGGTCTTCACGACCTTGCGGCTGTCGCACTGGTCGTTCAGGGAATCGTCGTAGAGGAGGACCATCTTGTTGACGGTCTCCTTCAGCCGCTCGTTCGGCGATGGCGGGAAATCCGACGGGTCGAAGCAGCCCGCGAGCGAAAACACGCTCCCCAGCAGCAAGATCTGCGCATAACCCCTCAGCATTCGATTCTCTCCCCTCACCCTCGGAGGGGGGCAGCATAGCAGCCCCGGCCGGGGCATGGTGCACTAAAGTGCTAAGCGCTTTCCACCCCGCACCAGTCGGCGATGAAGAGGGCGATCGCCTGGGTCACCCGGCGCACCGAATCGAGCTCCACCCTCTCATCGAAGCCATGGATGTCCTGGGCGAGAGGCCCATAGACCATCGCCGGTATGCCGGCATAGAGGCCGAAGAAGCGCGCATCGGTGGTGCCGGTCCCGGCTCGGCGCTCCATCTCCTTGCCGAAGACCCTGCGGTGGCAGTCCTCGAGCAGCGCCTGAGCCTCCGCACCGCCTTCGAGCACGTAACCCTCGGCCTGGAAGCCGTGATAGTGGATCTCGGGCGGATTGTTGGCGAGGAAGGAATCCTTCCGCGCCGCCTCGCTCACCACCGCCTCCACCTCCCGGCGCACCTCCGCCAGATCAATGCCGGGATAGAGGCCGATGCGCATGTCGAAGGTGCACCAGGCCGGCACGCTCGAGGTCCAGTCGCCGCCGGCGATCTTGCTGACCACGAAGTTGATGGGATGGTCATGGCCAGCGAAGGCCGGATGCTTCTGCTCGTTCCAGCGCGCCTCGAGGCCGTGAAGGGCCTGGATCAGGGGCCAGCAGGCCTCGATGGCATTGCTGCCGGTGCCGGCATAGGCGACATGGACCGGGCGGCCGCGGACTTTGACCTGGAACCACATGACGCCGACCTGGGCGGCGCCCAGCCGGTTGGCGCTGGGCTCAGGGATGATGGCCGCCTCCGCGCGATAGCCGCGCTGCAGGCAGGCGAGCGCGCCATTGCCGGTGCATTCCTCCTCGATGACGGACTGGACGTGAATGTCGCCCGCCGGCTTCACCCCGATGCGGGCGAGCGCATCGAGGGCGAAGAGGTTGGCGCTGAGCCCGGCCTTCATGTCGCCCGCGCCGCGGCCCTGCATCCAGCCATCGCCGATATGGGGCTCGAAGGGCGGGCGCGTCCACATGTCCAGGGGGCCGGTGGGCACCACGTCGATATGGCCGTTGAGGATCAGGGAGCGGCCCTTCGGCCGCTGCGGCCTGTGGCTGCCGACAACGTTCCAGGCATCGTCATAGGAAACGGCGACGGGCGAGAAGCCCGGCAAATGGCGGATATCCTCGACCTCGATCTTCCAGCGATCGACGGTGAGGCCACGGTCGCGGAAGGCGCGGGCCATGAAATCCTGGGCCGGCGCCTCCTGGCCCCTGAGCGAGGGCAGACGCGTCAGATCGGCGAGAAAGGCCACCTGGTCGTCGAAGCCGTCATCCACGGCTTTCAGAACCCGCTTCGTGAGATCGGCATCAACCATGGCCCGCTCCTTTCGCGATCGAAGACGGAAGACGCGAGCCTACCAGCCAATCGCCTCACCGCCGCAATCTATGGATCTAGGGATGTATGAGGCAGCCCTTCCAGTCCAAGTGGCGATCGAACCAGTCTTCGAGATTCTGACCGACAGCTGACATCAACCTGGTGATCGGATCGGCAGCAACCAATGGTGCTAAATGCTCCACCAAAGACAGCACAACGCTGCTGCGAGACATGGCCCTACCAGAACCAATCCGAGTCTTCCGGCGGGCCCGGTGCCCAGGTCGCCGTTAAAGCTGAGATATCCGCCAGCACCGGCCAGCACCAGGAGAACTGAGATCGCGATTGCGATCGTGCTCATTGGGTGCCTCCCTTTCGGCCACAGCCGCTGCGTTGACCGCAGATGCCTTGTCACGTAGCCAATCATCGCGCTTGGCGTCCCTAAATAAAAGCCCCCGTCGGAGCGGGGCCACGCGTGTATTTGGTTGGGAAGGAGCCGTCGCAGGCGTAGCACCACCGTTCGAGGGCGGCTAACTGGGAGTCCCATCGCCGCGCTGAGACGGACACTCGACAGGCCACAGGGGCGGCAGCGCGGACCTGCCGCCCGAGAACGGATTCGTAACGATTGATCCATATGCTCCGACCCCGGATCGTTCGAGGGGGCGCGCATCACCACCAGATAGGGGTGCAGCCAATGCTTTAT
>DATBBO010000650.1:0-2386 GCA_036270995.1 Dongiaceae bacterium
ATCCAGCGGCCAGTTCAACAGGGCCTTGGCGGGATTGAAGGTGTCGAAGCGGCCGGGCCCGGACTCCGGCTCGTTGTCCAGGAAGCGGAAGCGGAAACGCGCGAAGATCAGCAGCTCGCGCATGGCGGGGACGGCGACATATTGGAGTACCAGCCGGTCGAAGAGCGAGTATTTGGCGCCGCCGTCCTGGGCCGCCTGGATCACCTGCCAGGGATTGAAGTTTTCGTCGAGGGCGCAGTTCGTGAGTGCCTTCTCGAGCTGGCCGAGCTGCAGATGATTGGCCGGCATGCCCACCACCACGACCGGCTTGTCGGCGGGCTGGGCGCGATAGGTGCCGACATGGCAGGCGGCGCAATTGAGGAAGATGCGGTCGAAGCCCAGGCTGTGCCGCAGCGAGGTGCCGATCGGCCGGCTCATCCCGTCTTCATAGATGAAGCCGAGGGATTGCCAACCCTCGCCCGGAAAATACTTCCGGCAGAGCTTCGGCAGCCCGTTCCAGATTCCGATCGGAATGCCGGCCAAACGGTCGCCGCCGGTCGAGCCGTATTTGAATTGCTTCACCGGATTGTCGAAGAAGGCCTGCGGCTCGTCGCGCTGGTAGTCGTAGTAGAGGTCGACCGCGGCCAGGAGAGCCAGGATCACCGCCGCACCCGCGAGCCGGCAGCGCCATCGCCACAGCCAGCAGAAGGCCCGGCGCAAATGCCCTCCCAGCCGGCTGAGGAAGCTGCCCATGCCCGTCACGCGCGCCCGCTATTCCCGGGACTAGAATTCCAGCAGGAAGTGGAACAAGCGGCTGCGCTCCCAATAGACCTTGCCGAGATAGGTCTTCGGCTGGATGAGCCGGATCTCGTCGCGTATCCAATGCGCCACGAGCGATGTCTCGGAATAGTCGAGAACGATGCACTCCTTCTGGTCGAACCAGCTCGTCCCCTTGTAGATCTTGGCGATGACGGCGCTGAGGCCGAAGGGAAGGATCAGATTCTTCAGCACGCCCTTCTCGGCGTCGAAGATCTTACCCTGCCAGGCGAAGTGATTGATGAGCTGCGCGATCGCGCTGGTATAGGTGGTGCCGGGCGCGATGATGGCCGTGCCCTTGCCTTCGCCGTTGGGAATATCCCCTGCGGGGCTGGCGCTGAACAGCGCATCGAGCTCCGCCCCGGACATTTTCATGAGTGACTGCGCGTCATAAGCCATCGCCGATCTCCCCGTTTGCCGCCGGACCGCGCGCAAAAGACGACGACCGAGTGGCTTGGCGATTCCCCCGGAAGACCGTCGTCCGCTCCCTCGCACGGTTCACGCGGAGCATCCCAGCTTCGCGCAAACGACAGGTTAACGGCACGGCGCCGGCGCTGTGCCGCTGCTGCTCCCCGAGGCGTGGCCGAGGACTTGGTCCCGGACCTATCTCTCAGGGATTGCTGGGCTTTCGGGGGTTTCGAGGGATATCGGGCGGTCTACAGATCGCCGCGATGGCCGAGCTTCCAGTCATGAACCAGGCCCATGGCCTTGGCCTGGGCATCCGGCGTCATATGGCTCGCGGCGTCGTCGCGTTTGCCGGTGGCCTTGCCGAGCGCGCTCGTCTCGCCCTGGGCCTCTGCTGCAAGCTCGAACCAGGCGTAAGCCCTGACCCAGTCGGGTATGCCTTCGGGGCCATTGAGATAGATCTCCCCGAGATCGGTCAGGGCCACGGCGTCGCCTCGCTCGGCCGCCGCCCTCAGGTAATAGATCGCCAATTCCGGCTCGCCGGTGCCATGGAGACCGAGCCCGGCCTTGTACATCTCGCCCAGGCGCCGCTGGGCATAGACCTGGCCGCCCTTCGCCGCCTGGGCGTACCAGCCGCGAGCATCGTCGTAGCTTTGCGCCGGCAGGCCGGCGCAGCCATGCTTGTCGATATCGGGATTGGAAAGATCGCCCAGGCTGTTCTGCGCCAGGGCGCTGCCTCCCTGGGCGGCGCGCATATACCAGCTCATGGCTTGGGCGCAGTCCCCCCGGTTATAGGGGCCGACCGAATATCCCAGCTCATAGATATGGCCGATGTAGAACTCGTCATAATCGTCGGTCGGCAGCCCGTGATGCTCGAACAGCGCGATCGCCTTGGCGTAGATGGCCATGGCATCGGAATATTCCCGGGGGTTGGTTTGCCTGTCGTCGCGGGCACTTCTGGTTCGCTTGAGATCGGCCAGATAGACGAGGGCCATGCCATAGGCCGGCCATCCGTTCTCGGGGATGGCGAATTCGTCGATCGCCTCCTGATAGCTCTCGGCCGCGCCCGTCCAGTCGTGCTTGCTCGAAAAGACCAGGCCGCGGAGAAGGGCCGCC
Organism: Dongiaceae bacterium; assembly: GCA_036270995.1. Taxonomy (GTDB): domain Bacteria; phylum Pseudomonadota; class Alphaproteobacteria; order Dongiales; family Dongiaceae; genus DASXQK01. The sequence continues at coordinate 2,317 of DATBBO010000650.1, forward strand.
CAGGGCTTGCAGGACGAATCGTAATCTTCGCAATATTGCGCGATCTCCGGCACCTTCACCTGCTCCCGGC
>DATBBO010000651.1:0-4859 GCA_036270995.1 Dongiaceae bacterium
CCTCCGGCGCCAACCCCTTCGCCTGCATCGCGGCCGGCATCGCCTCCCTCTGGGGCCCGGCCCATGGCGGCGCCAATGAGGCGGTGCTCAACATGCTGCGCCAGATCGGGGACAAGAAGCGCATCCCCGAATTCCTCGCCCGCGCGAAGGACAAGAACGACCATTTCCGCCTGATGGGCTTCGGCCATCGGGTCTACAAGAATTACGACCCCCGCGCCGCGGTGATGCGCAAGTCCTGCCATGAGGTGCTGGACGAGTTGAACAAGCGCGAGCTGCCGCTGCTGGAGCTGGCCCTGGAGCTCGAGCGCATCGCGCTGGAGGACGAGTATTTCGTCGAGCGCAAGCTCTACCCGAATGTGGATTTCTATTCCGGCCTGATCCTCGAAGCGATCGGCTTCCCCACCTCGATGTTCACGGTGCTCTTCGCCGTGGCGCGGACCGTCGGCTGGGTCGCCCAGTGGATCGAGATGATCGAGGATCCCTCCCAGCGCATCGGCCGGCCGCGCCAGCTCTATACCGGCGCAACCCAGCGCTCCTATGTTCCGCTGGAGAAGCGCGGCTGAGGGCTCTTTCGGCCGCCGCTCACTCCTCCTTGAAGGTATGGGCGAACTGGTCGGTTAGGGGCTTCAGGAAGTAGCTGAGGGCGACGCGGGCGCCGGTCTGCAGGAAGGCCTCCGCCGGCATGCCGGGCTTCAGCGCCTTGCCTTCGAGCTTGGCGCGCTCCTTGGCATCGATGGTAAGGCGCAGCTCATAGTAGGGCGAAATGCCGTCGCGGCCAGCCAGCGCCGGCTGCGTCACATCGGCGGCGACATAGGTGACGGTGGCCATGATCTCGGGCGTGGTCCGGCGGTTGAACTCGGGAAAGCGCACCAGGGCCGTCTGGCCCATCTGGATCTTGTCGATATCCTGTGGACGGGCGCGGCCGGCGAGCACGAGATCGTCGAACTGGGGCACGATCTCCAGAATGGTTTCGCCAGGGCCGACCACGCCGCCGATCGTGTGAACCGCCATGTGATAGACATAGCCGGTGACAGGCGCGCGGATCGTCGTGCGCGACAGTCTCGATTGGGCCGCGTCGCGCCGCTCGGTCAGCTCGGTCATCTTGGTCTCGGCAACGCTCAGATCCGTCAGGGCCTTCGCCCGCGCATCGTCCTGAAGCTGAATGATCTGAAGCTGGATCTCGCTGATCTTCTCCTGGGCCTGGGCGATGTTGGCGATGATCTGGCCGCGCTCGCCCTCCAGGTTCGCGGCGGCCCCTTCCCGCTCGCGAACCCGCGTGACCTCGATCAGCCCCTTCGCCACCAGCCCCTTGAAGGCCTTGAGCTCCTCATTGATCAGCTTCGTCTGCTTCTCATTCGATTCAAGCTGTGCCTCAAGGCCGCGGATTTCCTCCGCGAGCTGGGCGGCACGCTGCTGAAGCTGGTCCTTCTGTCCCTGGAGCGAGGCGGTCTCAGATGCGAAGAGCTTGCGCTGGCCGTCCAGGATCTTGGCGAGCTTGGGATCGTCCGCCCGGGCAAGGAGCTCGGGCGGGAAAACGGGAGCCGCAGCATCGTCGCGCTCCGCCTCCAGCCGGGACCGATTGGCCATGACCTCGTCCAGCTGCCCCTCGATGATGGCAAGATCCGCCTTGGTATCCGTATCGCTGAGGACGACAAGCACCTCGCCTGCCTTGACGTCGTCGCCCTCCTTCACCCGGATCTCGCTCACGATCCCGCCTTCGCGGTGCTGCACCTTCTTGGTGTAGGATTCGACCGCGACGGTCGCGGGCACGATGACTGCCCCGTTTATCGGCGCCAGCGCACCCCAGCCGCCAACGCCCACGACCAGCAGCAGCATGACGAGGAAGCCCAGGATCTGATAGGCGCGCAGGGAGCGCCGGGTGTCGATGGGCTTCGAGGGAAGGCTCATCCTCTATCCTCGTTCACGACCGTCAGCGGCGGGCGCGTTTGGGCGGGTGTGGGCCGGAAGGCGACCTTGCGCAGGATCTCGTCCCTCTCGCCGAAATCGAGGGTGCGGCCGTCCTTCAGAACGAGGATGCGCTCGACGGCGGCAAGCGCGCTCGGCTTATGGGCGATGATGATGACCGCAGCTCCCCGTGCCTTCATCTCGCGGATGGCCTTGTCGAGCGCCACCTCCCCCTCGAAATCGAGATTGGCATTGGGCTCGTCGAGCACGAGCAGCACCGGCTCCCCGAACAGAGCGCGAGCCAGGCCGATCCGCTGCCGCTGGCCGGCCGAGAGTCGCGCCCCGTTCTCGCCGATCCGGCAGTTATATCCCTCGGGCAGGCGCTGGATGAGATCATGCGCCTCGGCAAGCCGCGCTGCCGCGACGATCGCCTCGGGCGACGCATCGGCCGCGAACCGCGCGATGTTGGCGGCCACGCTGGAATCGAAGAGCTGCAGATCCTGCGGCACATAGCCGACGAACCGCCCCATGAGATCGGGGTCGCGCTGGTCGAAGGTGGCGCCATCGAGGCGAACCTGACCGCGGCAATAGGGCCAGGCGCCCACAAGCGCGCGGCCGAGGGTCGACTTGCCGGCTCCCATGGGCCCGATCACCCCAAGTGCCTCGCCGGGATTCAGCCGGAAGGAGATCCCCTGGATGAGCGGCCGTTCCTGCCCCGGAAGGAAGGCAGTCAGATTCTCCACCTCGAGCCGTGCCTTGGGCGCGGGCAGCGGCATCCGCTCCTTCGGCACGGGCACCTCCTCGAGAACGGTCTCGAGCCGGCCGAGGGCGCGCCGAAAGGCGAGGAAGCTCTGCCATTGCGCCACGGCCATTTCCACCGGTGCCAGAGCCCGCGAGAGCAGGATGGAGGCGGCGATCATCGCACCCGGCGTGATCTGCTGCTCGATCGCCAGATAGGCGCCGACCGCCAGAATGGCAGATTGAACGAACAGCCTCTCGACCTTCGATATCGTGGCGACGAGGCCACCGCGGTCGCTTCCGCGTGTGTTGTCGTCGAGCGCCTGCTGCTGGCGGCCGAGCCAGAAGCCACGCAGCTTGCCCAGCATGCCCATGGCATGGGCGGCCTCGCTGTTGCGCCGGCATTCCTCGGTGAAGAGGCCGCCTTCCTGGGTCGCGCGGTTGGCGGCCGCAAGCGGCTGGCGCGTCAAGAACTCGTTGATCACGGCCAAGGCGAAGCCGGCGACGATCGCAATCAAAGCCGTCGCACCCAGCAGCAGGTGCAGGGAGAAGATGACCGCCAGATAGATCGGCGTGAACGGCATGTCGAGAAGCGCGAAGGGTGCCGGACCCGACAGGAATTGCCGCATGGTCACGAGGTCGTTCACCGCCTGGCCGGCGACGCCGTTGGACCGGCGCAAGGCATGGGCCATCACCGCATCGAAAATCCGACCGCGCAGCGTCTCGTCGACCCGGCGCCCGATGCGGACGATGATGCGCTGCCGGATGAGTTCCAGGACCCCATAGAAGCCGTAGAGAATGGCCAGCAGGACCGTGAGAGCGACGAGCGTCGACACGCTGTTGCTGGTCAGCACGCGGTCATAGACCTGGAGCATGAACAGCGGCCCAGCCAGCATCAGGATGTTGATGACCAGGCTGAAGGCGGCGGTGGACATGAAGGCGGAACGGCACGACCCTATCGCGGTCCGAACCTCGGTCGGGGACCCCGTGCCGGCTCTAGCCATCAAGTTGGTTCCCCAACCATAAATGCTCGATCGATGCTGGGACCCTCTTCTGGTCGGCGGAGACAGGCCGTTTGTCGATTTGGGGGCCTATCGATCCATCATCTATCTGAATTATAAGCCCAATAGTTACCGAAAGCTACCGCCACTGGCCCTCGGGCGCCCCACTACCCGGTGGCAGGAGGCTTCAGCGTGAGACCCCTCCGGCGTAACATCCGTCAGCGTCCGAGGGGTTGGGAAAAACCGGAATGGAGTACTTGGTTCCAGAGGCCCCTTTCGGGGGTTCGGCTGCCGCCGATGTCCCGAAGCCACTCGCTTATGGCCTGAACGCCCACCATCCGGACGACGATCGGGAACACGAGCGCGGGCGGCAATGCCGGCATCGGCTTCACTGCCCAGGATATCAACGGGTTGCTGAGCGGCAGCGCCTGGGATACGCACAGCATCACCTACAGCTTTCCCACATCGGCGGCAATTTACGGCAGCGGCTATGGCGAAGGGGAACCGCTGAAGGGCTTCCACGCGCTCACCAGCGCCCAGCAGGGCGTGGTTCGATATGCGCTGAACCTGATCTCCCAATACACACTGCTCACCTTCACGCAGATCACCGAAAGCAACACGACGCACGCCATGATCCGCTTCGGTGATTCGGCCGTCCCGCCCACCTCCTGGACCTACCTGCCATCGGCGAGCAAGGAAGGCGGCGATGTCTGGTTGGGCAATATCGCCAATGTGGTCCCGACGAAGGGCAGCTATGCCTATGTCTCCATTCTCCACGAAATCGGTCACGCCCTCGGCTTGAAGCATGGCCAGGAGAACGACGGCAGGCACGGCGTGCTGCCCGCCGGCCATGATTCGGGCGAATGGTCGGTGATGGACTACCACTCCTATCTCGGGAGCGGTCTCACCTACACGAATGCCGCCGGCAGCGGAAACCAGACCTACATGATCGACGATATCGCCGCGCTGCAGAATCTGTACGGGGCGAACTACAGCACCAATGCGGGGAATACGACCTACAGCTGGAGCCCGACGACGGGAGAGATGTTCATCAACGGCGTCGGTGCGGCTCCCCGCCGGAGTAGCCGAAACGGCCCAAAACGCGTGTACGAGTATAAAAACCGCCTTCGGCGAAATGAACTTCCAGCAAACCTAGTCGCTGGAATCTATGAGCCGCCTCAGGTCGCGGATCAGACGACATCTTCGCGGTGAGAT
>DATBBO010000652.1:0-9300 GCA_036270995.1 Dongiaceae bacterium
TTGCTCTTTTTCCCCTCGGGCGAGGCGGCGCGCGGCGCGGGCGCCCGTGCAGGATCGCCCCGCATCACCACTTGCCCCTCACCTTCCGCGCCGGCGCCAGCTCCTTGAGGCGGGCATCGACGGCCGCGCGGGTGGGCAGGCTGGGCTGCGCGCCGGCAACGAGGCAGGCGAGCGCGCCGGCGACGCTGGCGCGGCGAAGTGCTGCGGGCAGAGCGGCGCCCGCATCGAGCGCGGCCGCGAGCGTTCCGACGAAGGCATCGCCCGCAGCGGTGCTGTCCACGGGGGTGACAGGAAGCACGCCGATCTCCCGGGCTTCGCCGCCGGCATAGGCGACGGCGCCCCGGCTGCCGAGGGTTACGACCACGGCGATGCCCGTGGCCGCTGCGAGCGCCGCGCCGGCGGCGCGCGGGTCCTCATCTCCATGGCCAGCGGCGCCGGCGATGGCGGCGATCTCGATCTCATTGGCCACGAGCCAATCGAGGGAGGCGAGCGCCTCAGCGGGCAAGGGCTGTGCCGGCGCCGCATTGAGCAGGACCCGGGCGCCGCGGGCTCGCGCCCGGCGGGCAAGCGCCCAGTTCTCACGAGCCGGCACTTCCATCTGCAGCACCACGAGCGTCTCGGGCCCGAGCGCGGCATCGGGCACCTGGCTCTGGCGCGCCTTCAGATTGGCACCCGAGGCGACGACGATCTCGTTCTCGCCCTTGCGATCGACGGTGATGAAGGCGGCCCCTGTCCGCGGCCCCTTGCGGGCAACACCCGCGAGGTCGATGCCCGCCGCGGCGAGCTCCGCCAGCGCGATCTCGCCGAAGGAATCCTTCCCCACAGCGCCCAGCATGGCCACCGCCGCGCCGGCGCGCGCCGCGGCCAGCGCCTGATTGGCGCCCTTGCCGCCTGCGACCACGTCATAGCTCGGTCCCAGCACGGTCTCCCCCGGCGCGGGCAGGGATTTGACCCGAACCACGAGGTCGATGTTGAGGGAGCCGAAGACGAGGATCATGCCCCCTCGCGGTAGATATCGAGCACGGCCGGCTGGGTGCGCGCTGGGATCGCGATGCGGCCCTCGGCTGCCGGGATCGCCTTCCCGTCGAGGCGCGCATGCATGATTCTCCCCGATACCTCGATCCAGCCCACCGGGCCCCCGGGCAGCTCGAGGCGGGCATGGCGCGCCTCCAGCTCGATATGGCGGAAGCGGCCGCGGATATTGCTGCGGAGACGCGGCTGTCCGCCCACCGCGATGCTCATGACGCTCTCGCCCGCCCCGCTGTCGCCACTCCCACTGTCGATCGTCGTGCTCCCTAGCGGCGTCAGCAGCGGGCCCAGGCAGATGCTCTCGCCATGGGTCGCCTCGAAACCACCCCAGGGCGTGATGTCCGTCGTCTCGGCGACGGCGATCGCCGGCATCAGCGCGCCCCAGCCATAGAAGGGATCGGTGTCCGGCTGGTCGAGGGCGCGGCCGCTCACGGCGCCGAAATTCTCGGGGCAATGGCGGTTTGATTCCCATTCGCCGCGGAAGAGCTTGTAGCCGTTCTCCGCCAGGAGGCTCGCCTCGGCCGCGAAGCCCGCGCGCTTCAGACCCTGATAGACCAGGAAATTGAGCGGCGGCCAGATGCGCCCGCGCCAATAGACATTGTCGGGAAAGGCGGGATCGTCGCGGGTGACCGAGGGCAGCAGCCACGCGCCGCCGAACTTGGCGGGATCGGCGAGCAGCGCCACCATGGCGCGCGCCTGCTCGGGGCGCGCAGCGCCGCAGAGCAAGGGATAGAAGCTGGTGGGTGCCAGGCTGCGCACGAAGGCGCCGGACCAGAGGCGGTTGGCGAAGACCTGGCGCTCCGGGTCCCAGAGCCGATCGGCGATGCGGGCCTTGAGGCCTTCGGTCCGCTCGGCAAGGCGCTTCGCTGCTGCCGTCTCGCCCAGCTCCGTCGCGATCAGCGCCAGCATCTCGCCGTCGAGGGCGAGGATGCTGTTGAGCCCCACATCGGCGGAATCCAGCGTCCAGCTCGTCGTATCGAGGCGCGCCTCGTCATGGGTGGGCGAGTTGTCCATGGTCGACTCGTCCTTGGCCGCGAGCTTGGTGCCGCGATAGAGGCCGCCGCCCACCGGCGAGGTGCCGTACTCCACCAGCCCGTCGCCATTGCCGTCGCGTGTCGCCCACCACCATTCGTGATTGGCCAGGAGCGCCGGCCAGGCCTCCCGCAGCAGGTCACGGCTCGCCAGGCGCTTTGCCAGGATCCAGCAGATGAAGCTGCCGACGGGCGGCTGGGTCCGATCGATCCAGGAATCGCGGCCGGTCACCAGGCAAGGGAAGTTCCCCGCCGCGGTCTGAGCGGAATAGATCGCCCGCAGATTCTCGCGCGCCACCTCGGCGTCGAAGAGGCCCGCCATCATCGCATGGTAGAAGATGTCGTCGAGCCAGACGCCGAAGCCGCCGAATTTCTGGCTGACCCAGTTGCGGCTGAGGGAGGTATAGGGCCGCCGGTTGATCGGATCCCAGACCGTGTTCCAGCCGATGACATCGCGCACCGCATCCAGCGCGCCGGCATGGGCGCCGCCTTGGATTTCCGGCACCGCCTTCGCCGGCGCGGCCAGAGCGGCGCTGGCACGGCCGCGCACCTGCTCCTGTGCCTCACCTACCGAGACGGCGAAGGCGAAGCGCGGCATCTCCTCGAGATGGTAGCGCAGCACGGCGAAGCGGCCGCGCGTGCCCCGGGAGTCGAGACAGAAATAACCCTTGGTCTCGTATTCGCCGCGCAGCGCATCGAGATCGTCATGGAAGGTCGTCAGCAGCGGCGGCCGCTCGCCTTTGACCATGACATGATGGCCGCGGATCTCCGCGGAGAGCTCCCCGCTCTCCGGATCGAAGCTCCATTCGACGCCATGCGGATTGCGGCCATCGGCGCTGCGGATCGCGAGCATGACCCAGAAGCGCAGGCCCCATTCCGCCATGCGCCCCGCCTGCCACCGGCCGCGCAGCGTGAAGGGATCGGGCTTGTCATAGGCGAGGCTGAGCTCGGTCCCCGCATGGGCAAGATCGAGCGCGATGCCATTGCCGTCGATCTGCCGCGGTCCCAGGCGCACGCCCTCGGCCCCGGCGGGAAAGCGGGTGAAGCTGTTGCGGCTGGCGGCATAGGCGCAGAGGTCGATGTCGAGCCCGAGCGGTAGATAGCGCATGGCGGCGGGATGCTCCGCATCCCAGCTGTTCCACCGCCGCCCTAGAGGAATGATCGATTCCGACATGCGTTTGCCCTAGCTCCAGGCGGCGATGATGTCGGCGCTCGGCGCCAGATCGACCATATGCTCGAAGCGCGGCAGGACATGATCGAGGGTGGCGCGATGACCGGCCGGGGAGGAACTCGTCACCGCATCGGTGGCAATGACGACCCGAAGCCCGCGCTCGATCGCCTCGAGCGCCGTCGAAAGCACGCAGACATCGGTCTCGACACCGCTGACGACCAGCGTGCTCGCCCCCATCTCCCGGAGCATCCCGGGGAAGGCAGGGCCCGAGAAGGCGGAGAAGCCCTCCTTGTCGAACTGCTGTTGCGGGGCGGCCTGGCCCGCCAGCGGTGCCACGAGATCGAAGATGCCGGCGGGCAGGCGGTCGCGGATGACTTGGGGCCATTGCCGGTAATAGCGCTGCCAAGCGCCCTTGCTTTCGCCGATGCTGGCCGGCGTGATGAAGCGCGCATAGAGAGCGCGCGCCGGGCGATGCTCGATCAGCCTGGCGATCGGCGGCAGGAGTGCGGCCAGATCCGGCACGCGCCAGCCCGTTTCCTCGGCGAAGAGCCGCTGCATGTCGACGACGACATGGACCGTATCCGCACCGAGAGGGGCGAGCCTCCCGCTCACCGCCTCGCCCCCGGCACAGAATTCCCTCCCCCCATGTGGGGGAGGGTCAGGGTGGGGGGTGTGAGCGAAGAATGTCGCCCATTGGAGTCCCGCATCTCACCCCCACCCCTGCCCGCCCCCATAAAGGGGGCGGGGGATTGGAGGGAGCCACCTGCAGCAATAGCCCTCACGGCGTCACCACGACACTATGAGAGGGCGACCATTCCAGGCGCACGGCATCACCGGGCGCAAAATCCTGGGCGCTGCGGTTCTGGGCGAAGACGGTGAGCTCGCGGCCGGCAACGGTGACCTTGTGGATCGTGCTCATGCCTGAATAGACGGCCTGCCCCAGCTGTCCCTCCAGGCGATTGCCCGGAGCGACCGGCGCATCGGGCCGGACGAGGGAGATCTTCTCCGGCCGGACGGCGAGCATCACCTGAGCGCCATTTGCCGGAAGCGGATCCTCGGTCGCGATCTCGCCTTCCGCCGCCGCGATCCGGCCGGGGCCCAGCACCTTGCCCTCGAAGAAATTGGCATCGCCAAGGAAGTTCGCGGCAAAGGCGGTCGCCGGGCGCTCATAGACCGCATGGGGATTTCCCGCCTGCACCACCTTGCCCTCGTCGAAGATCGCGATGCGGTCGGAGAGGGTCAGCGCCTCCTCCTGGTCATGGGTGACGAAGATCGTGGTGATCCCGACCTCGCGCTGGATCTGCTTCAGCTCGATCTGCATCTGCTGGCGCAACCGCTTGTCGAGGGCGCCCAGCGGCTCGTCGAGCAGCAGCAGGCGTGGCCGCGTCACCAGGGCGCGGGCCAGCGCGATACGCTGCTGCTGGCCGCCGGAGAGCTGGCACGGCGTGCGCTTCTCCATGCCCGAGAGCCGCACCAGCGCCAGCATCTCGCCGACCCGGCGCTTGATGTCCTGGTTTGCCTGGCCGCGAACGCTGAGGCCGAAGGCGATGTTATCGAAGACGCTCATATGCGGGAACAGGGCATAGTTCTGGAAGACCATGCCGATCTCGCGCTTATGCACCGGCGTATGGCCGATGTCGCGGCCATCGAGGCGGATCACGCCGGCATCGGGATCGACGAAGCCGGCGATGGCGCGGAGCAGCGTGGTCTTGCCGCTGCCGCTGGGTCCCAGCAGGCCGAAGAATTCGCCATCGGCGAAGGTGAGTGAGACGCCGGCCAGCGCGGCCACACTGCCGTAATGCTTCTCGACCCGGTCGATCTCGACGACGCTCACCGCTCGCCTCCGAAGCGATACAGCCGCGCGAAGACCAGCATCAACCCCATGGAGACGAAGATGATGATGCTGGAGATGGCGTTGATCTCGGGGGTGAAGCCCTTGCGGATGGAGGAATAGATCTCGACCGGCAGGGTGGTCCAGCCGGGCGGGGCCAGGAAATAGGAGATGACGAACTGGTCGAAGGAGACGGCAAAGGCGAAGAGCGCGGCAGCGATGACGCCGGGCGCCATCAGCGGGGCGGAGATGCGCCAGAAGCGCTGCCAGGGCGTGGCGCCGAGGGTCGCGGCCGCCTCCTCATAGACGGGGCCGAAGGTCTTGAGCCGCGCGCCCACCACCACGACCACATAGGGGATCGAGAGCGCCACATGGCCGAGGAGCAGCGAATGGAGCCCGCGCCCGATGCCGATCCAGAAGAAGAGCACCAGCATCGATGTGCCGATGATGAGCCAGGGAATCGTGATGGGCGGGAAGAGCAGGATCTGCAGCAGGGTCTTGCCGCGGAACTGGTAGCGGGCGAAGGCAAAGGCCGCCATGGTCCCCAGTGCAGTCGCAACCGCCGTGTTGGCGAGCGCGAGCACGATGGAATGGGCGGCGGCGGTGAGCAGGCGGTCATTGTCCACCAGCTTCTCGAACCAGACCGTGTCCCAGACCATCGGCAGCTTGTAGAGAGGCGACTGGTTGAAGGCCATCAGCACCATCACCGCGATGGGCAAATAGAGAAAGGCCAAAGTCACGGCGAGATAGACCCTCAGCGCTGTTCCCCAGAGCCGGGTCATGCCAGCCCCTGGAGATTGCGGCGCAGCAGCGGATAAAAGGCCGCCAGGATCAGCAGCACGATCGCCAGCAGGATGAAGGAGAGCGCGGCCCCCAGCGGCCAGTTGAAGACGACGGTGAACTGGTCCTCGATCACATTGCCCAGCATGAAGCCGCCGCGCCCTCCCAGGATGCGCGGCTCCATGAAGGAGCCGATGACAGGGACGAAGATCAGGATGGTGCCGGCAAGGATGCCAGGCATGCTGAGGGGTAGCACAATGCGGCGGAAGACGGTGGGCCCGGCGGCCCCGAGGCTGCGTGCCGCCTCAAGCAGGGAATCGTCGATCGCCTGCAGCGAGATGTAGCAGGTGAGAATCATATAGGGCAGGAAGCTGTGCACCAGGCCGATGACGACCGCGGTGAAGGTGAACATGATGTCGAGATGGGGCAGCCCCGGAAAGACGGCCTGGAGGGCGTTGTCCAGCATGCCGTCGCTGCGCAGCACCATGGTCCAGGAGAAGGTGCGCACCAGCGCATTGCTCCAGAATGGCAGCACCACCAGCAGGAACAGGGCTTCGCGCCAACGCCCCTTGACGTATTTGGCAAGCGCAAGCGCGGCGGGAAAGCCGAGCAGAAGGCAGAGCACCGTCACCCAGACGCCGAGCCAGAGGGAGCGGCCGGTGAGCGTCAGGTAGAAGCCCTTGCGGAAATAGTCGAGATAATTGCCGAGGGTCGGCTCGGCCACCCGGGCGCCGATGGGCGCCACGGTCAGGAAGCTGAAATAGAGCATGGCCGAAAGCGGGAGCAGCACCGTGAAGGCGAGCCAAAGATAGGCCGGTCCGGTGAGCCCGATAACGGCCCAGCGGCGCCGGCTGGCGGCCGATCCCGATGCTGAATGCCTCGACGCCGACATCGCGGTCTCTCGGGCGGTCTTTGCATGGCCCGGCGGCTCCCGTGCGATCGAATCGCGCGGGAGCGCCGGAGAGGAGCCTACTTGCCGAGCTCGGTCTTCACCGACTCCCACAGCTCGGTGAACTGCTTGCGCTGATCGTCGGTCAGCGGGGCCATGTAGAACAGCCGCTCCTGCAGGCCGGGCTGGCCCATGACCACGCGGTTGAAGGCGTCGGCGGGCAGTGCCGCATTGGCCTTGTCATTGGCCGAGGCCGGCGCGCCGACTGTGGTGTCCCACTTCACGTAGAACTCCGGGCTCACCATGAAGTCGATGAACTTGAGGGCGCAGTCGAGATTGGGCGCATTGGCCGCGATGGAAAGCCCGTCGAACCAGCCGATGGCACCCTCCTTCGGGATCACGAACTCGACCGGCAGCTTGAAGGCCTTCTTGCTGCGGGCGGCCGAGCCGCTCCAATAGGTGGCGATCTCGAAGTCGCCGCCCTGGAGATGCTTGTTCCACTCGTCCTCGGAGGACCAGAAGGTCTTGAGCTGGGGCTTCAGCGCCAGGAGCTTCTGCTTGACCTTGTCGAGATCGGCCGGGTTGTTCGGGTCCTGGCCGGTGGCGATGGCGCCGAAGGCGACCGCCTCGACCGGATCGTCGCGCCATCCGACCTTGCCGGCATAGGCCGGGTCCCACAGGGCCTGGACCGACTCCGGCTTGGTCTTGATGTCGTCGGTATTGTAGGCGAAGGAGGTCACGCCCCACACCCAGGAGAGCCCATAGGTCTTGCCGCCGGTGTTGAGATAGGTGGAATCCCGGAGCTTCGGGTTGAGGTCCTTCCAATTGGTGAGCTTGGAGGTGTCGATCGCCTGGATCAGCTGTTCCTTCGCGGCGGCCTGGGTGAAGGCGCTGTTGATCAGCACCACGTCATAGGTTCCGGGATTGGTCCTGAGCTTGGTCAGCATCTCCTCTTCGGAGTTGAAGTAGTCATGGACGACCTTGCAGCCCGTCCGCTCCTCGAAGAGCTTGGTCGCCCAAGCCTCGTCGGTGCCGTAGCCCTGCCAGTTGAGGACATGGAGATCCTTGGCCGAAGCGGCGCCGGCTGCACCCATGCTTCCCGCGGCAAGCGCCAGGCCGCCTAGAACCAGATACCGGGCGAAGTTGCGGCGGGTCGACCCCCGCCAGTCGGAATTCGAACGCATACGCGCCTCCCCATTTAATTGTTTGTACACACTCAATCTGCGCCGAGGCTGACAGCCTGTCAATCTCCGTCGAGGCCGGTGTCCCGTCTTTCGCAATCCTCCCGCCGGCAGCGCCGGAAATCGGCCGATCCTAGCCCAATTGCCTCAGCAGGCGAAGGAGCGCCGCCCGGTCGCGGGGCTTGAGGCGCGCCATGGTATCGACCGAGACCCGGAGCGCCTGGCCGACGCAGCGCTCATAGGCCTTCCTGCCGGCCGCCGTCAGGGTGATGAGCACGCGCCGGCGATCCGTCGGGCTGGGGCTGGAGGCGATGTAGCCGCGCTTCATCAGCCGGTCGACCACGCCCTTGATCGTCGCCGCATCCATCGCCGTCAGCCGGCCCAGCAGATTCTGGGAACAGTCGCCGACCTCGCTCAGCTTGGCGATGGCTGCCCATTGGGTGGGGGTGAAGTCGTCACCGAAATACTCGACGAAGAGCAACGCATGCTTCTGATAGGCCTGCCGCAGGATGAAGCCGATCTGGTCGTCCAGCACATAGGCCGGGACCGCGGCCTTGCCCCGGCTTGCCCGGCGGCTCGTGCTCGGCGACAGGATCGGATGCTCATCCACGGCCATGACCTGAGACTGCCTCCCCTCCCCGATTGGACAGCATGGGGCGCCCGGGGGCAATAGTCCGTGCTCCCTTGCTGTTCTCAACGCTCGACGAAGGCCTTTTCAACGACGTAATGGCCCGGCTCGCTGTGATTGCCCTCGCTGAAGCCGCGCTCCTCCAGCAGGGCGCGGGTATCGGCGATCATCTGCGGACTGCCGCAGAGCATCAGGCGATCCTCGGCCGGGCCGATGGGCGGCAGGCCGATCTCGTCGGCGAGCTTGCCCAACGCGATCAAATCGGTGATGCGGCCGCGGTTGCGGAAGGGCTCGCGGGTGACGGTCGGGAAATAGGTGAGCCGGGTCGCGACCAGATCGCCCAGGAACTCGTCCTCCGCCAGCCCCTTCAGGATCGCCTCGCCATAGGCGAGCTCGGAGACCTGGCGGCAGCCATGCAGCAGCACGACGTGCTCGAAGCGCTCATAGGTCTCGGGGTCCTTGATCAGGCTGAGGAAGGGGGCGAGCCCCGTCCCGGTACCCAGGAGATAGAGATTGCGCCCCGGGAGCAGGTTGTCGAGCAGGAGAGTCCCCGTCGCCTTCCGGCCGACGATGATCGGATCTCCCGACTTCAAATGCTGGAGGCGCGAGGTCAGCGGGCCGTCTGGCACCTTGATGCTGAAGAACTCGAGACGGTCCTCATGATTGGCGCTGGCCATGCTGTAGGCGCGCAGCAGGGGCCGGCCCTCCACCTCGAGACCGATCATGGTGAACTGGCCATTGGCGAAGCGGAAGGAGGGAT
>DATBBO010000653.1:0-7958 GCA_036270995.1 Dongiaceae bacterium
GCATCGCCGAGATCGCCAAGCAGGCCCTGGGACCCCAGGGGTCGGGGGCCGGCGCGCCGCGATCCGGGCCCTGGGAAAAGCCGAGCTGAGGCCCGGTCATGACCGCTTTCCTCGCCTCGCTGCATTTCTGGGACTGGTGGATTCTGGCCGCACTTCTCGCGGCGATAGAGGCGTTGGCGCCGGGTATATTCTTCATCTGGTTCGGCGCGGCGGCGGCGATCGTCGGCCTCGCCGCTTTGATCCTGCCGGGCATGGGCTGGGAGATTCAGGTCTTCCTCTTTGCCATCCTTGCCGCCGTCGCGGTCTTCATCGGGCGGCGCTTCGTCCATCGCCGGACGGAGAGCCGGGATCCGGCGTTGAACCGGCGCGGCGAGCGCTATATCGGCCGTCAATTCACCCTGGAGACGGCCATCGTCAACGGCCGCGGCAGCATCAAGGTCGATGACAGCGTCTGGCGCGCCGGAGGCCCCGAGCTTCCAGCCGGCCGGCGGGTCAAGGTCGTGGGCGCCGAAGGCACCGTTCTGCGCGTGGAAGCGGCGGACTGACCCGGCGCCCAAATTGCCGCCTTCCTCGCGGATTTCGCGAGAATGACGGCATAGGAGCAGTCGCCCCCTCAGAACTTCTCCACCCAGGGCCTGAGGTCGAGCTCGAGCGTCCAGGCGCTCTTCGGCTGGCTGTGGAGATGCCAGTAGCTGCCGGCGATGGCATCGGGCGCGAGCCGGCTTTCCTCGGCATTCTCGCCGATGCCGCCATCGACGATGACATGGGCGACATGGATGCCTTGCGGCCCCAGCTCGCGCGCCATGCTCTGGGCGAGCGCCCTGAGGCCGAACTTGCCGATGGCGAAGGCAGCGAAATTGGCGCTGCCGCGCAGCGATGCGGTGGCACCGGTCAGAAGAATCGTGCCCGGCCCGCCGGGTAGCATCGCCCGGGCGGCGGCCCGTCCCACCAGGAAGCCGCCGAGGCAGGAGGCGCGCCAGGCAGATTCGATCTCCGCCGGTGTCAGCTCGACCACGGGTTTGCGGGTGAAGGCGCTGGCATTGAAGACGACCAGGCGGGGGAGCCCGAGGTCACGCTCCACCGCAGCGAAGAGATCGTCGACCGAGATCTCGCTGGTGGCATCGCAGGCATAGGCGCGTCCGCCCGTCTCCGTGGCCAGATCCTTCAGCTTGTCCACCCGCCGCGCGGCGATCGCCACCGCCATGCCTTCGCGGGAGAAGCGCCGCGCCAGCGCGGCCCCGAGCCCGGGTCCCACGCCGACGACGAGGGCCGCGGACTTCCTCTCGCTCTTCGCCATGTCTTCACTCCTCGATCCGGGATGAAATGACCCGGAGCTTAGCCGGAGAGCGCGGCCGGGTCAGCCGCGGGTGGCGCAGGGCTTCTCTGCATCTCAGGCATCGCTGCCTCTCCTGCATCGGGGCTTTCATTTGCCCGGCGGCATCGCGGCGCGTAGCATCCGGAGCCCATGACATTCACGACGCTCCTGAAGCGGGACTCTCTCGTGGTGTTCGACTATCGGTGCAGCGCCCGGCCGGGCGATGCGCCATTCGCCGAGCTGCATGAGTGCTTCTCGCTCTCCTATGTGCGCCAGGGCAGCTTCGGCTATCGGAGCCGCGGCCGCTTTTCGGAGCTGATCGCCGGCTCGATTCTGGTCGGCCATCCCGGCGATGAATATGTCTGCACCCATGATCACGTCCATGGCGACGAGTGCCTCTCCTTCCAATTCGCGCCAGATTGGATCGAGGCGGTCGGCGGTGCGCCGGCGCTCTGGCGCACCGGCGCGGTGCCGCCGCTCGCCGAGCTGATGGTGCTGGGCGAGCTCGGCCAGGCCGCGGCATCGGGCGGCAGCGATATCGGCCTCGACGAGATGGGCATGCTGCTGGCGGCGCGCTTCGTCGAGACCGTTTCCGGGCGCAAGCGCAAAGCGCTGCCCGCCCGCGCCCTGGATCGCCGCCGTGCCGTAACGGCCGCGCTTTGGATCGATGCCCATGCCGGGGATCCCATCGATCTCGAGAGCGCGGCAGCGGAGGCCGGGATCAGCCCGTTTCATTTCCTGCGGCTCTTCGCCCGCGTGCTGGGGGTGACGCCGCACCAGTATCTGGTCCGCTCGCGGCTGCGGCGCGCAGCGCGCCTGCTGGCAGAAATGCCGTGCTCCGTCACCGACATCGCCTATGACGTCGGCTTCGGCGACCTCTCCAATTTCGTGCGCAGCTTCCATCGGGCGGCGGGAGTCTCGCCCACGGGCTTCCGCCGGGCGGCGAAGGGCGACCGCAAGATTTTCCAAGATCGGCTCGCGGCCTTCTCCGTAAGGTGACCCTCCATAACGGAGGTCACCATGTACGATCACATCGGCTTGAAGGTGAGGGATGTCGAGAAGAGCGTCGGCTTCTATGCGGCCACCCTCGGGGCGCTGGGCCATGAGCTCTGCTCGCGCGACGAATCCGGCGCGGGCTTCGGACCGGCGGGCGAGCCGGCTCTCTGGCTCCATGCCGTGAAGGGCGAGACCGGTCCCGGCATGCATGTGGCGTTCAGGGCCGCCGATCGCGCTTCCGTCGAACGCTTCCACAAGGCGGGCTTGAAGGCCGGCGGGCGCGACAATGGCAAGCCGGGGCTGCGCGCCGACTACAGCCCCCGCTATTACGCCGCCTTCCTCATCGACCCCGATGGCAACAATGTCGAGGCGGTCTGCCTGACATAGGAATCCCCTCGGTCACGGGAGCCCAACAGATGGAATCCGCGCCGAAGACGGCCATCGACCTCGAATATCTCATGACCCTCCACGCCCCGGGAGGCGGTCCGCCACACCAGATCGACTCCAGCCTCTCCATCTATCGCATCGGCGCCGAAGGCTGGGTGAAGGGGCCGAAGATCAGCGGGCGGATGATTCACCCGACGGCGGACTGGCTGCGCATCATGCCGAACGGCAGCTTCAGGGTCGATGCGCGCATGACGGTCGAGACCGATGACGGCGCCCTCATCTACATCGCTTATGGCGGTGTCATCAGCGTGACCCGGGCCAATATGGAGCGAATGGCGGCGGGCAATGAGCTGACCGCGGCCGATATGTATTTCCTCACCGCGCCGGTCTTCCAGACCTCGCACGAGAAGTATGCCTGGCTCAATCATATCCAGGCGATCGCGAAGGTCGCCGCGGTGAGGGGCGGGACGGGCGGGAAGGCCGGCTATGTCACCTATGACGTCTTCGCCGCCCGTTAGTTAGCCTCAGACGCCCGCCTGGTCGATCTCCGTCGCGCGCCGGAAGGCCGGACGCGCGGTGCAGCGCGAGATATAGGCGCTGAGGGCGGGCCGCGGCTCGACGAGCTTGAAGATGTTCAAGCCATAGTTCAGATCGGCGCCGAGCATGACGTCGGCGGCGGAGAAGCGCTCGCCGAGAATCCAGGGCCGCTGCTCCAGCGCCTCGGTCAGCACGTCGATCACCCGATCGAAGCTGCCCCAGCCGGCCTGGGAGGTGGTCAACTCGAGCTTCGTGAACTTCTGGGTGTAGGCCGGCTCGATGCAGCCGCCGGAAAAGAACAGCCATTGCAGATAGCGCCCGCGGTCGGGATCGCCCACGGGCGGGGCGAGCTTCGCCTCCGGCACGCGCTCGGCGACATAGGCGCAGATGGCGGCGGACTCGGCGACTCTGGCCTCTCCATCGGTGAGCGCCGGCACTTTCATCATCGGGTTGATGGCACGGAAGCCCGGCGAGGACTGCGCTCCCTTGCGGATATCGATCAACACCCGCTCATAGGGACAGCCGGCCTCCTCCAGCATCCAGAGCGCACGGAAGGCGCGCGATTGGGGCGCCCAGTAGAGCTTCATCATGTTCTCCTCCGTTTGGCTTGGAACGAGAACATATCAGGAACATCCAGATGTGTCCACCTCGCTCTCGCCCTGATAGGCAAGATCCCGCCGATCTTTCATCCACAAAGTGAGATGGACGATGCCGAGCTTCTGGTGCGGCAGATAGGGCTCGACCCAGGGGCCGCCCACGACCTCCCTCTGCGGCGGGGCGTGGTGGCAGATCCAGTTGCACCAGGCCGGCAGGAAATGCGCCGGCAGACCCTGGACATAGACCACATGGTTCAGGGTGGTCATGTCGATCAGCTCATTGCGGCTCAGCTGCAGGGCGCCGGCGAGGGTCTCGGTCCAGGCCTGCCAATGGGGGGCACCGGCCGCGAGCGCGAAGGCGCCGTTGTTGAGCAGGGGATGGCGAACTAGGCGGTCGGCCAAGCTCTCGCCGAAGGCCGCGGCATAGCCCGCGCGGATGACGCCGTGGAACTCCTCCCAGGCCTCGAAGAAGTTGCGATAGGAACGGTCGAGCTCCGGCACGATGGCGAGGCCTCCCGTGGCTGCGGCCTGGAAGAAGAGCTCGACCGCTGCCCAGTCCTGCACCCAGGCATCGGCATCGAGCCACATGTAGAGGTCATGGCCGGGGAAGTGCCGCGGCAGAAAGGGCCGGCCATATTGCGCTTGGCGGAAGATGGGCGTCTCCGCCCGGCCGGGGAAATCCAGGTCCCAGCCGGGGGTGATGACCTTGGCACCCTGGGCCTCGAGCCAGCGCCGCTGGGCAGGGCTGAGCCCCACATCCAATATGCCGAGCGCGATGCCAGCTCCAGCAGGCTTGTCCCGGATCGAGCGCACGTTCCCTTGCAGCAGCTCGAAATAGCCGCTGTCCGCGCCGCTGACGATGATGCGATTTCCCGCTGAACCGGTGGGCAAGATGGGAATCCCGGAGGAACCTTGAGGGCTCGGCGACTATATTGCGCGCCCTGGATGCAGGCGCCAGGGGCTGCGGCCGAGATTGACTCCCCGTCGCCACCCGACTAAGTTCCGCCCGCCTCAGCTTTGGCAAGGCTCTTGGTCCCGAGGGGCCCCGTCCGTCCGCGAGTGTCGCGCACGGGCGCTTTGGCGTTTTGTCCATTGGCGACGGCAGGTTGGCAGATGTTCGAGAAGCTGACGGAACGATTGGGCGATGTCTTCGGCCGGCTGACGCGCCGCGGCGCGCTGACCGAGGCCGATGTCGATGCGGCGCTGCGCGAGGTGCGCGTGGCCCTGCTCGAGGCCGACGTCGCTTTGCCGGTGGTCCGCGACTTCCTGGCCAAGGTGCGCGAGAAGGCCGTCGGCGAGGCGGTGCTGAAGAGCGTCACCCCCGGCCAGATGGTCGTGAAGATCGTCCACGACGCCCTGGTCGAGGCCCTCGGCGGGGCCAGCGTCGGCGTCGATCTGAACGCGCCCGCCCCGGTGGTCGTGATGATGGTCGGCCTCCAGGGCTCGGGCAAGACGACGACCACCGCCAAGATCGCGCTGCGCCTCAAGAACCGCGAGCGCAAGCGCGTGCTGATGGCCTCCCTCGATACCCGCCGCCCGGCGGCGCAGGAGCAGCTCGCTGTGCTGGGGCGCCAGACCGAGGTGCCCACACTGCCGGTCATCCCCGGCGAGCCGCCCGTCGCCATCGCCAAGCGCGCGCTGCAGACCGGTCGGCTCGAGGGCCATGACGTGGTCATCCTCGATACGGCCGGGCGCCTCCATGTGGATGAGGAACTGATGGCCGAGGCGGCGGCGGTGCATCAGGCGACCTCGCCCACCGAGACGCTGCTGGTGGTCGATGCCATGACCGGCCAGGACGCGGTCCATGTCGCGACCCAGTTCCGCGATCGCATGAAGCTGACCGGCGTGGTGCTGACCCGGGTCGATGGGGATGCCCGCGGCGGTGCCGCGCTCTCCATGCGCGCCGTCACCGGCTGCCCCATCAAGCTGATCGGTGTGGGCGAGAAGGTCGATGCGCTGGAGGACTTCCACCCCGACCGCATCGCCGGCCGGATCCTGGGCATGGGCGACATCGTCGGCCTGGTGGAGCGCGCGGCGGAAACGGTGGAGCGCGAGCAGGCGGAGAAGATGGCCGCCAAGCTCCAGAAGGGGCAGTTCGATCTCGACGATTTCGCCGATCAGCTCCGCCAGCTCCAGAAGATGGGCGGCCTCGGCGGCGTGCTGGGCTTGCTGCCGGGAATCGGCAAGATCCAGAAGCAGCTGGAGAGCGCCAGGATCGACGAAAGGATGATCAAGCGCCAGCAGGCGATCATCTCCTCCATGACGCGCATGGAGCGGCGCCGGCCGGAGATCATCAAGGCTTCGCGCAAGCAGCGCATCGCCAGCGGGTCGGGCGCCAGCGTGCAGGAGGTGAACCGCCTCCTGAAGCAGCATATGGAGATGGCCCGCATGGTGAAGCAGATGGGCAAGCTCGGGCAGAAGGGGCTGATGCGCCACGGCATCGGCGCCCTGATGCGCCGCTAGGGGGAAATCATGCTCGATCACATCTCGCTCGGTACCGCCAATCTCGCGCGCGCCCGCAAGTTCTACGACGCGGCCCTGAAACCGCTCGGCTACAAGATGGTCTGGCAGGTCGCCGGCTATGGCTACGGCTATGGCGCGGTCAAGGGCGAGCCGAAATTCTGGATCGGCCTCCCGCTCGCCAAGCGCCGCAAGCCCCGGGCTTCCGCCGGCACCCATGTCGCCTTCATGGCCCAGAACCGCAAGGCCGTCGATGCCTTCTACAAGGCGGCGATCAAGGCCGGAGCCAAGGACAACGGCAGGCCCGGCCTGCGTCCCGAATACCATGCCAACTACTACGGCGCCTTCGTCTTCGACCCAGAGGGTCATGCGATCGAGGCCGTCTGTCACAAGCCTGAATGATCATCTCTGAAACCGGAAAGGACTTCGCTCAATGTCGTTGAAGATTCGCCTGTCCCGCGGGGGCACCAAGAAGCGCCCCTACTATCGTCTCGTCATCGCCGAATCGCGCATGCCGCGCGACGGCCGCTTCATCGAGAAGGTCGGGATCTACGATCCCATGCTGCCGCATGACAGCGCCGATCGGGTGAAGCTCGATGTCGAGCGCATTAAGCATTGGCTGAGCAAGGGCGCCCAGCCGACGGACCGCGTCACCCTGTTCCTGGCCAAGGCCGGCCTCGCCGAGGCGCCGGCGCGCCCCGAGCAGAGCAAGCAGCATCTGCCCAAGGCCAAGGCGCAGGAGCGGGCCAAGGCGGCGGCTGCGGCGGCCGAGACCCCTGCCCAGTAACGGAGGCTTGGCGTGGGGCGGCTCATCCTGGTCGGCCGGATCGCTGCCGCCCATGGCCTGAGGGGCCTGGTGAAGCTGCAGAGTTTCACCGGCGAGCCCGCGGCCATCGGGCGCTACGGTCCGCTGCTGGATGCCGCCGGCAAACGCCGTTTCGAGGTGACGGTGCAGAATCTGGTCAAGGGCGGCGTGGTGGCTCACATCGCCGGGGTCGAGGACCGCAATGCGGCGGAGAAGCTCCGGGGCATCGAGCTCTATCTGCCGCGCGAAGCCCTGCCGCCGGCGGCCGAGGGCGAGTACTACCATGCCGACCTCCTCGGTCTGGCGGTGGAGCTCGCGGATGGCCGGCCGCTGGGTCGGGTCCAGGCGGTGGAGAATTTCGGCGCTGGGGACCTGCTGACGGTCGAGCGGTCGGGCGAGGCGCCTGGGCGGAACACCGTCAGCCTCCCCTTCACCGACCGGGTCGTGCCGGTGGTGGATCTGGCGGCCGGGCGGATCGTCGTCGATCCCCC
The DNA here is from genome assembly GCA_036270995.1 of Dongiaceae bacterium. Classification (GTDB taxonomy): domain Bacteria; phylum Pseudomonadota; class Alphaproteobacteria; order Dongiales; family Dongiaceae; genus DASXQK01. Next base: position 7,588 of record DATBBO010000653.1, read on the forward strand.
GGCAGGGCTGCTGGAGGAGGAGAGCGCCCGCCCGGCGGAGCTCGAGGAGGAGAAGGAGCGGGCGTGAGCGGGGCTGCAGCGCCCGACACACCCCTGTGGCGGGTGACTGTGCTCAGCATCTTCCCCGAGATGTTTCCGGGGCCGCTGGGCCATTCGCTTGCCGGCAAGGCTCTGGAATCGGGAATCTGGGGCCTGGAAACAGTGGACATTCGCGGTTTCGCAAGCGATAAACACCGCTCCGTGGACGACGCCCCCTTTGGCGGCGGCCCCGGCATGGTGATGAAGCCGGAGGTCGTCGATCGGGCCATCCGCGCGGCGCATCGAGGGCCGGAGCCGGTGGTGTTCCTGACCCCCCGCGGCCGCAGGCTGGA
>DATBBO010000654.1:0-15390 GCA_036270995.1 Dongiaceae bacterium
CAATCTCTTCAACAAGGTGGTCAAGGTCATCCCCGCGGTGGATCAGACCCTGGGCACCCCCGAGGCCGAGTTCCTGGCTTTGGGACCGGTCAGCCGCACCAACCCCGAGTGCAAGTAGCACCCGGCTGAGACGAGACGATGGCCGAAGCTCTTCGACGGCAGCGGACCGGCAGTTCTCATGCCCTCGTTCTCGAGGGCGTGAGCCGGAGCTTCGGCGCGCTCAAGGCCATCGCCGGCATCGACCTCCAGGTCGATGCCGGCGAGCGCCGCGGCATATTGGGCGCCAATGGCGCGGGCAAGACGACCCTGTTCAACGCAATCACCGGCGATTTTCCGCCAACGACGGGACGCATTCGTTTCTTCGGCGAGGATGTGACGCGCCTGCCCCCCTATGAGCGCATCCGCCGCGGCATGCGGCGCACCTATCAGAACTCGATGCTGTTCCGGGGCTTGAGCGTCCTTGACAACCTCTATCTCGCCTCGCGCGGCGTGACCCGCGGGCGCCTCAGCTTCATCAGGTCCGGCGAGGAGGATGGCGCGCGGCGCAGCGCCCATGACCTCGCCCATGCGGTGCATCTCGATTCCGTGGCCGGCCAGCTCGTGTCCGAGCTCTCCCACGGCCAGCAGCGCCAGCTCGAGATCGGCATGGCGCTGGCCGGCGCCCCGCGCCTCATCCTGTTCGACGAGCCGGCGGCAGGGCTCTCGCCGGCGGAACGGCGCGAGCTGATTCAGATCCTGGATGCGCTGCCGCGCCATATCGGCTTCATCATCATCGAGCACGATCTCGACGTGGCGCTGCGCGTCGTCGAGAAGGTCACGGTCATGCATGACGGCGCCATCTTCAAGCATGGCACGCCGGCAGAGATCCAGGACGATCCCGATGTGCAGCGCATCTATCTCGGAGGGCGCCATGGCTGAGCCCGCCCCCGCGAACAGCGGCGCGCCCATCATCGAGATCGCCGATTTGCATGTCTATTACGGCCATGCCCATGCGCTGCAGGGTGTCTCCCTCAGCTTGTCCCAGGGCGTGCTTGGCGTGGTCGGTCGCAACGGCATGGGCAAGACAACGCTCTGCAACGCCGTGATGGGGCTGGTGCCCGCGAGCGCCGGCAGCATCCGCCTCTCCGGCACGGAAATCCTGGGCCTGCCGCCGAACGAGATCGTCAATATGGGCGTGGGCTATGTGCCCCAGGGCCGGCGCGTCTGGCCCTCGCTGACGGTGGACGAGCATCTGCGCCTGGTGAGCCGCGGCACCAAGGGCCCCTGGACCGTCGAGCGCATCTACGAGATCTTCCCGCGCCTGGCGGAGCGCAAGCGCAACGGCGGCGCCCAGCTTTCCGGCGGCGAGCAGCAGATGCTGGCCATCAGCCGGGGCCTCTTGGGAAATCCGCGCCTGCTGGTGATGGACGAGCCCACCGAGGGGCTGGCACCGGTCATCGTCGATCAGGTCACCGCCATGCTGACACGGCTCGCCGAGGAAGGCGCCATCTCCGTCCTGCTGATCGAGCAGAATCTGGGCGTGGCCACCTCGGTCGCGAGCCGCGTCGCGGTGATGGTGAACGGCCGCCTCCTGCGCGAGATGCCGGCCCATAAGCTGGCCCATGACCATGAGCTGCAGCAGCGCCTGCTCGGCGTGCGCACCCGCGAGGAGGAGGCGGAAGAGCCGGTCGCCGCGGCAGCAGCCGAGACGCCGGAAAGCTTCGTCTTCCAGGTCCGCCGCGCCGCGGCCGAGGAAGGCGAGGCGCTGCCGGCGCCCGCCCCCGTGGTCCAGGTGGCGCGCGCCCCCACCTTCTGGTCCCAGGGCAATCCGCTGCGCGCCCGCGCGGCCGAGGCCGATACGCCAGCCGAGCCCGCCGCGCCCGTGAGCGAGACGATGTCCGCGGCCACGACGGTGCCGGTTGCGCGCCTGATCGGCCGCGCCGCCTATGTCGCAGGCACCTTCGACACCAAGGGCCGCGAGCTCACCTTCATCCGCAATTGCCTGGAGAAGCTGGGCCTCGGCACCGTGACCGTTGATCTCAGCACGAGCCAGAAGCCCTCGCCCGCCGATATCGGCCCGGTGGAGGTGGCGCGCTTCCATCCCAAGGGCGCGACCGCGGTCTTCAGCAGCGACCGCGGTGCTGCGGTCGCCGCCATGGCCGAAGCCTTCCAGCGCTTCATCCTGTCGCGCCGCGATATCGGCGGCCTCATCTCTGCCGGCGGCTCCGGCGGCACGGCACTGGCGACGCCGGCCATGCGCCGGCTGCCCGTAGGCCTGCCCAAGGTCATGGTCTCCACCGTCGCCTCGGGCAATGTGAAGGACTATGTCGGCCCCTCCGACATCTGCATGATGTATTCGGTCACCGACGTCCAGGGCATCAACCGCATCTCCGAGCAGGTGCTCTCCAATGCCGCCCATGCGCTGGCCGGCATGATCGCCCATGCCCGCAAGCCCTCCACCGAGAGCAAGCCCGCCATCGGCCTCACCATGTTCGGCGTGACCACGCCCGCGGTTCAGATGATCGTGCGCGCGCTCGAGGAGAGATTCGATTGTCTCGTCTTCCACGCGACCGGCACCGGCGGGCAATCGATGGAGAAGCTCGCCGAGTCCGGCCTGCTGGCCGGCGTCATCGACGTGACCACCACCGAGGTCTGCGACCATCTCATGGAGGGCGTCTTCAGCGCCGGGGAGGATCGCTTCGGCGCCATCATCCGCGCCCGCCTGCCCTATGTCGGCTCCTGCGGCGCCCTCGACATGGTGAATTTCGGCCCCATGGAAACGGTGCCGGAGCGCTACAAAGGCCGCAATCTTTACCGGCACAACCCGCAGGTGACGCTGATGCGCACCACGCCGGCGGAGAACGAGCGCATGGGGGTCTGGATCGGCGAGCGCCTCAACCGGATGGAGGGGCCGGTGCGCTTCCTCATCCCGGAGGGCGGCGTCTCGCTTCTCGACCAACCGGGTGGGGCCTTCTGGGATCCAGCCGCCGATGCCGCGCTCTTCAAGGCGCTGCAAGCGACGGTCCGGCCCGGGCCACACCGGCGCCTGATCCGCCTGCCCTACAATGTGAACGACCCGGCCTTCGCCGAGGCGCTGGCGAAGAACTTCCTCGAGATCGTCAAGGAGGCGAGATGAGCAGGGACTTCGTTTTCCTCATCCTCAGCATTCCTGCCTTCACCCCGGCGAAAGCCCAGGGCAACCGACGCGCTCTTGCAACCCTGGATCCCGGCTTTCGCCGGGATGACGAAAAACTGAAAGAGAGGCGCTGAGATGGCCAGGATCGCGCGCGCGAAGCTGCTCGAGAAGTTCCGCGCCATGATCGCCCGGGGCGAGCCCATCATCGGCGGCGGCGCCGGCACCGGCCTCTCGGCGAAATGCGAGGAGGCGGGCGGCATCGACCTGATCGTCATCTACAACTCCGGCCGCTATCGCATGGGCGGCCGCGGCTCCCTCGCCGGGCTTCTGGCCTATGGCAATGCCAACGAGATCGTTCTCGAGATGGCGCATGAGGTGCTGCCAGTGGTGCGCCACACCCCGGTGCTCGCCGGGGTCAACGGCACCGATCCCTTCATGCTGCGCGACCACTTCCTGAAGCGGCTGGCGGAGCTGGGCTTCTCCGGCGTGCAGAACTTCCCCACCGTCGGGCTCATCGACGGCGTCTTCCGCGCCAATCTGGAAGAGACCGGCATGGGCTACACCCTCGAGATCGAGATGATCCGCAAGGCCCATGAGATGGACCTTCTAACCACGCCCTATGTCTTCTCAGAGGGCGATGCCATCGCCATGACGGAAGCCGGCGCCGATATCATCGTCTGCCATATGGGGCTTACGACGGGCGGCACGATCGGCGCGGGAACGGCGCTCAGCCTGCAGGACTGCGTGCCCCGCATCAGCGCCTGGGCGGAAGCGGCCCTGGCGCGGCGCAAGGATGTCATCGTGCTCTGCCATGGCGGACCCATCGCCACGCCGGAGGACGCGCGCTTCATCCTGAAATCCTGCCCCGACTGCCACGGATTCTACGGCGCCTCGAGCATGGAGCGGCTGCCGGTGGAGACCGCGCTGACGGCGCAGACGCGCAAGTTCAAGGAGATCGGGCGCGGCTGAGGCCGCGCAGAGTCCAGGAGATGGGCGCGGCCCCGGCCGCGCCTGCGGAGGAGGAGACCATGTCGACCATCGGAACCATCGTGATCGCCATCATCCTGGCGGCGATCGTCATCGCCATCATCGTCTATCTGATGAACTGGCTCTATCGCCGGTCCTCGAAGGAGGTGGCCTTTGTACGCACCGGCCTCGGCGGCCAGAAGGTGGTGATGAACGGCGGAGCCTTCGTGCTGCCCATCATCCACGAGGTGATTCCGGTCAACATGAACACGCTGCGCCTGGAGGTGCAGCGGGGGCGCGAGCGGGCGCTTATCACGAAGAACCGCATGCGGGTCGATGTGGTGGCGGAATTCTATCTCCGCGTCCAATCCACCGCCGAGGCCATCGCCAATGCCGCCCAGACGCTGGGCCAGCGCACCATGCAACCCGAGGCGCTCGCCGAGCTGATCGAGGGCAAGTTCGTCGATGCGCTGCGCGCGGGCGCCGCCGAGATGACAATGGAGGAGATGCACGAAAAGCGCAGCGAATATGTGAAGCGGGTGAAGCAGGCGGTGAGGGAGGATCTGCTCCAGAACGGCCTGGAGCTGGAGACCGTGTCGCTGACCGGCCTCGACCAGACCAATATGGAGTTCTTCAACCCCTCCAACGCCTTCGACGCCGAGGGCCTGACCCAGCTGACCGAGCAGATCGAGCGCCGCAAGAAGATTCGCAACGATATCGAGCAGGACACGATGATCCAGATCCGCAACAAGAACCTGGACGCGGAGAAGCAGTCGCTTGCCATCGACCAGGCGAGCGAGGCGGCGCGGCTGGAGCATGAGCAGGCGCTGGAAACACGCCGGGCAGCCCAGCGCGCGGAGGTGACCCGCGAGCGCGCCCAGCAGGAGCAGCAGGCGGAGCAGGCCCAGATCGCCGCCCGCCTGGAGGTGGAGCGCTCGCGCATCGCGACCGACCTCGCTTTGCAGGAGGACCGCATCCGCCAGGAGCAGGAGGTCCAGCGCCTGGAGGTGGAGCGACGCAAGTCGCTGGAGCTGGCGGAGCAGCAGCGCGCCATCGCCATCGCCGAAGCTTCCAAATCCCAGTCCGAGGCGCAGGCCGAAGCGGAGACCGCCCGGGCCAAGGCGGTGGCGGCGGAGGAGAAGGTCTTCAGCGCCCGCGAGACCGAGGTTGCCCAGCGCCGCAAGGAGATCGAGCTGATCCAGGCGGCCCAGGATGCCGAGCGCGACGCTCTGCGCATCCGCCACGCGGCCGAGGCCGAGCGGCTTGCGGCGGTCGACCGGGCCGAGGCCCAGCGCACCAATGCCGAGGGCGAGGCCGAGGCGGACAAGATCCGGGCGCTGGCGGCCCGGCTGCGCTACGAGATCGAGGCCGAGGGCACGCGGCTGATGAACGAGGCCCAGAACACGCTGACGCCGGAATCCCGCGCGTCGGCCATGCGGCTCAGGCTCATCGACCGGCTGGAATCGATCATCCGCGAGAGCGTCAAGCCCATGGAGAAGATCGAGGCCATCAAGATCCTTCATGTCGATGGCCTCGGCGGCGGCTCCTCGCGTCCCGGCCCCGAAGGAAGCGGCAGTTTCGCCGACAGCATCGTCAACAGCGCGCTGCGCTACCGCGCCCAGGCGCCGCTGGTCGATAGTTTGCTGAAGGAGATCGGATTGAGTGGGACGGATCTCGGCAAGCTGGGCAATATGATGCACGAGCCGGTCGGCGCCGGGGTGGTTGCCGAGGGCGATGATGAGCTGAAATAGGAGGGTGGCATGGTCAAGGTTTACACATCGAGCGTCATCGATGCTCCGGCCGACCGGGTCTGGGCGGCGATCCGCGACTTCAACGCGCTTCCCAACTGGCACCCGGTCATCAAGGACAGTCGCATCGAGGGCGGTCTGCATGCCGACCGGGTGGGCTGCATCCGCAACTTCAATCTGAAGGATGGCGGCAATCTACGCGAGCAGCTGCTGACCCTCTCGGATTACGACTACAGCTACACCTATTCCATCCTCGAATCCCCCCTCGGCGTCAGCAATTACACCGCGACCCTGAAACTCACCCCCATCACCGACGGCAATCGCAGCTTCGCCGAATGGACGGCGGAGTTCGAATGCGAGCCGGCCAAGGCGCGCGAGCTCGCCGAGCTCATCGGCAACGGCGTCTTCCAGGGCGGCTTCGATGCGCTGAAAAGCCAGTTCGGCGGCCGCTGACGCGGGAGAGAGCGTGGTTCAGGTCCGGCGGAGCACCGTCATCGATGCCCCCATCGATGCGGTGTGGGGATTGCTGCGGGATTTCAACGGGCACGACCGCTGGCATCCCGCCGTGGCCGAAAGCCGGATCGAGGACGGAAGGCGAGCGGATGAGATCGGCTGCGTCCGGCGCTTCCGCCTCGCCGCCGGGGGCGAGCTGCGCGAGCAGCTCCTGCGGCTCTCGGATCGCGAGCACAGCTTCACCTACTGCATCCTCGAATCGCCTATCCCGCTGATCGACTATGTGGCGACGCTCAGTCTGAAGCCCGTCACCGACGGGACGCGGACCTTCTGGGAATGGCGCTCGAGCTTCCGCACGCCGCCGGGCGAGGAGGCAGCGCTGGCGGCACTGGTCGGTGAGCAGATCTACGAGGCGGGGTTCGATGCCATCAAGGCGAGCTTCGGCCAGGCGCCCGGTACCAGGGCGCGGAGCCCCGCCGCGGCGGCGCCACGCACCGCGCTGCCCGGGGACCGGGCTATCGACTGCAACGGCATCGTGGTGGAGCGCTTCGGCGGCCCGGATGTGATGCATTGGGAGCGGCTCTCGGCCCCGCCGCCGGGGGTCGGCGAGGTGCGCCTCAAGCACAGCGCCATCGGCCTCAACTACATCGATGTCTATACCCGCAACGGCTATTACCCGCTGATCGAGCCGCCGGGGGTGCCAGGCATGGAGGCGGCGGGTCTCGTGCTGGATATCGGCCCGGGCGTCCACGGCATCCTGCCGGGCGATCGCGTGGCCTATGCCTGCCTGCCGCCGGGAGCCTATGCGGAATACCGCACCATGAAGGCGGAGCTCCTGGTCGTGCTGCCCGAGGATATCGGAGACGAACTGGCCGCGGCGGCGATGCTGAAGGGCATGAGCGCGGAATTCCTGCTGCATCGCGTCCACCGCGTGCGGGAGGGCGATGCCATCCTGGTGCATGCGGCGGCGGGGGGTGTGGGCCTGCTGCTCTGCCAATGGGGCCGCGCCCTCGGCGCAACCGTCATCGGCACCGTGGGCAGCACCGAGAAGGCAAGGCTCGCGCGCGCCCATGGCTGCGCCTATCCCATCCTCTACGGGGAGGAAGATTTCGTCGAACGGGTGATGGAGATCACCAAGGGCCAGGGCTGCGCCGTGGTCTATGACTCCGTCGGTCGCGACACCTTCCTGCGCTCCTATGAGGCGCTCGCGGTGCGGGGCCATCTTGTCAGCTTCGGTCAGGCCTCGGGGCCGATCGAGCCGGTGGATATCGCCAGCTTCGTCCTCAAATCCGCCCTCGTGTCGCGGCCAAATTTCGGCCATTACACCAGCACCGCCTCCGAGGTGCGCTCCATCACCGACCGTCTGTTCGACGCGATCCGCCGCGGCATCCTGCGGGTGGAGATCGGCCATCGCTATCCGCTGCGCGAGGCCGCCGAGGCCCATCGCGCCCTCGAAGCCAGGCGCACCACCGGCTCGACGATCCTGTTGCCGTAAGAGCATTCGCTCTCGGGGTAAACAACACGCTTTCGCGGGAATGACGGCGAGGGCTAAGCTCCGCCCATGGTGAGGCTTACGCTGCGCATCGAGTTCGACAATGAACGCGCCATCGGGCCCGGCAAGGCGCGTCTATTGGAGCTGATCGAGAAGCACCGCTCCATTGCCGCGGCGGGACGCGCCATGGGCATGTCCTATCGCCGAGCCTGGCTTCTGGTGGACGATCTGAACCATTGCTTCGACGAGCCCGTGGTCCAGGCCCAGCATGGCGGGCGCGATGGGGGCGGAGCCGCCTTGACCGCCTTCGGCCAGACCCTGGTGGAGCATTACCGCGCCATCGAGAAGGAAGCCGAGCGGGCCACGAGCAAGCGCCTCGCGGCACTCCGCCGCAAGCTCAGCGACATCGCACCGAAGCGATAGCCGCCCTCTCCCGTGCTTCAAAGCGCGGAGAGGGAGAAAGTCAGCGCGCCGACGGACGGGCGGCGAAGGCTTGGCGCACGGTCATGAAGCCCGGCTCCAGCCGCTGAAGCGGCTCGGCCAATGCCGATGCCCGCTGGCGAAGATGCCGGCGGCCCAGGAGGGCGAGGATCATGACCACCGCCCCCACCATGAATGCGCCCAAAGCAAGCCAGGCCGGCGCCAGGATCGCCCACCAGGACCATGTCAGATCGCCGGTGAGCTTCAGAGAGACCAGCACCAGAAGAAGAAGCCGGTTGCCATGGCGCAGGAGACGGGCGGCGTCGTTCATGAAATCTACTCCGAGGTTGTCGAGGGTGATCGGTCGGCGCCGGCGTCCCCAAGGCGCCGGCCCGCTGTGCTATCCCCGTCCTGGTAGCTGTGGCTTCACGGCCGTGGCTCAGGGCTCCGGCATGCTGGGCTGCCCGCCGCCCTGGGGCTGGCCACCTTGGTATTGCCCGCCGCCCTGCGCGTTGCCGCGAAGCTGGCCCATCCTGCTGCCATCGCCGCGGCCGCGCATATGCGGCGGCATGGGCGGCCAGAGCCGGTCGAAGACCTCCTGCTGGGCCGGCGTCAGGGCGCCATACAGCGCCTGAAGCTCCGGCCGGGAGGCCTTGATGGATTCGATGCGGGCGCTCGCCATGCGCAGGAAGGAATCCTCACGCTGGATCGCGTTGGGCCGGCTGCCTTGGTTGGCGCGGTCCGCCTGGCAGCTCGTGCGCTCGGCGAGGGCCGCGGCCTGAAGCTTCTGCTGCCATCTGTCCCAGAGAAGCTGCTCATCGGCGGTGAGCTGCAGCCTTGCCTGGACATAGGCGAGATAGGCGGATTCGTGGGCATAGCCCTCCTGGCAGAAATCCGCGGGCGGGCCGCCGGCTGGCGAATCGAAGCCCGGCGCGCCGGTTCCTTCCGCCGCCAGGGGTAGCGCGAAACCGGTGAGAGTGACCAAGACGGCCGCCGCCGCCGTCGGAACGAGCCAGTGATGACGCATATATCCGCTCCTTGATGTGAGAGTTTCAAAACCGCCCGGGGCGTCTTGCCCTCCAGGCCGACAATCGGCGCGCCAGCTCGAGCCGCCAGCGCCCGAGCGCCGGGCAAGCGGCGCTGCCGCGCCAACCTCCGGAGAGCCAACCTTTCGTATCGGCGACGAGAATCGCCGCCTGGACGGCATGGGCGAGAAGACAGAAGCCGATGAGACGATCGAGCATTCGAGGGCCTTGCCGGCCTCGGCTTGTGAGGCCCGGCCGGCGCAATCTGGCACCCGCCCCTATCCGGCAGATGTCGGCCAAAGGCCTGTTTTGCAACGCTGCATTGCCTGCCCGACCCCTGTAACATTGGTTTACAAATTTCCAGGTGCCGGAGGAAAACGGCTCCGAATAATGGCGCCGATGACGAGCTCGCCCCATCTCCTGATCGTCGACGATGACCGCGGCATTCGCGATCTCGTCTCCCAGTTCCTGACGCGTCACGGCTATCGCTGCTCGACGGCGAAGAGCGGACACGAGATGCGCGAGGCCATCACCGCCGGGCGCATCGACCTCGTGATCCTCGACCTGATGCTGCCCGGAGAGGACGGGCTCAGCCTCTGCCGCTGGCTGCGCCGGGATTACCAGATCCCCATCATCATGCTGACGGCCATGGGCGAGGAGACCGACCGCATCATCGGCCTCGAGATGGGCGCCGACGATTATCTGGCGAAGCCCTTCAACCCGCGCGAGCTCCTCGCCCGCATCAAGGCAGTGATGCGCCGGACGAGCCGGCCGCCGGTCAGCGACGGCGCGCCGTCGCGGGTCATCGCCTTCGAGGGCTGGCGCCTGGATCTCTCACGGCGCCAGCTCAACGCGCCCGACGGCGCGCTGGTCGAGCTCAGCGCCGGCGAGTTCGATCTCCTCGTGGCGCTCGCCGAGCGGCCGCAGCGCGTGCTCACCCGCGACCAGCTGATCGATCTCGCCCGCGGCCGCGCGGCCACGCCCTTCGACCGCAGCGTCGATGTGCAGATCAGCCGCCTCAGACGCAAGATCGAGCTGGATCCCAAGAACCCGACCCTGATCAAAACCGTGAGATCGGGCGGCTATATCTTCTCGGCCGTGGTGGAAGCCGGATGAGCGGCGGCGCATGAGCGCCCGAATACGCTTCGACCCCTCGAGCTTCGGGCTGGCGGCGCGGATCGGCCTGATCCTGGTCGGCGCAGTCGTGCTCTCCATAGGCATCAGCACCGCCTTCATCTTCATCGTCGGCGAGGGAGAGGGCCGTCTGCCGGTGATCTCGGCAGAGACGATGGCGGACAAGATCCTGGCCGCCTACCGGCGGATCGATTTGGTCCCCGCTCCCGGCCGCGCCGCCGCGGTCGCCGAAGTGAGCGCGCCGATCCGGCAGATCGACTGGCCGGTGCCGCCGCCACCGCCGGAATCCGGCATCCTGCCGCGCTATCTGCGCGATCTCAGAGAGTTCCTCCAGAAGGGGCTCAACGACCCCAGGCGGGGCGTGTCTGTCGGGGTCGGCTTTCCGCGGGAGTTCGAGATCGGGCCGCTGCCGGGACCGCCGCCGAACGGTCCGCCGCCGCTGAATCAGCCCGGAGGCGGCGCCGGCGGTGGTCAGCCCGCCCCGCCTCAGATGCCGGGGAGCGAACAGGCCCCGTCCCCGCCGCCAGGGCCGCCGCCCGGGGAAGGCGGTCCCGAGATCGGCTTCGTCCGTGGCGGCCCGGATACCGGCTTCATCCAGGGTGGATTCGTCCGCGGCGGCTTTCGCGTCTTCGGCCCCCAGGTCCGGGTCTCGATGCAGCTCGGCGATGGCAGCTGGGTCGCGATCGAAGCCTCTCAGATCAGATCGCTTCCCTTCCCCCTCATCGACTTCCTGGTCCGCGTCGTCCCCATCTCCGCGGTCTGCCTGCTCCTGGCGCTGTTCGTGATCCGCGGCTTCATGCGCCCGATCACCCATCTGGCGGCGGCCGCCGAGCGGCTCGGCATCGACGGCAGCGTCTCGATGCTGGAGGAAACCGGCGCGCCGGAGATGCGGGCGGCCGCCCGCGCCTTCAATGCCATGCAGCTTCGCCTGCGACGGCTCATCGATGACCGCACCCAGATGCTGGCCGCCATCTCCCACGACCTGAAGACACCGATCACGCGGCTGCGCCTGCGCGCGGAGTTCATCGACGATCCCGCGCTGCAGGAGAAGATGCTGGCGGACCTGGCGGAGATGGAGGCCATCGTCGCCTCGACCCTCGCCTTCGCCCGCAGCGATGCGCGTAGCGAGAGCTGCGACTCCATCGATCTCGCCGATATGATCCAGAGCCTGGTCGAAGCCCGCGCCGATAGCGGCGCGGTCGCCGCCTATGAGGGCCCGGCCCATCTGACGGTGAAAGCCCGGCCAGTCGCTTTGCGCCGGGCGCTCGGCAACCTCATCGACAATGCGATCAAATACGGCGCAGCCGCCCATATCGCGCTCAGAACCGAGGCGCGCCAGGCCGTGGTCGAAATCGAGGATCAGGGCCCGGGCATACCGGAGGACCAGCTGGAGCTCGTCTTCCGGCCCTATTACCGGCTCGAGGGCTCGCGCAGCCGGGAGACCGGCGGGGTCGGCCTCGGCCTCAGCATCGCCCGCGCCTTGATCCGTGCCGACGGTGGCGAGGTCACCCTGGAGAATTGCGCTGAGGGCGGCTTGCGCGCGCGAGTCACGCTGCCGCTGGGCAGTTCAGCCGCGATGGCGGCGGCTATTGCTGAGCCCCGCTCGCCAGCAACCGGTCCTTGACGAGCTCAGCTGCGCCGCGGCTCCAGGAATAGTCGGCGCCCATGCGAAGGCCGCTTTCCTCGTTGGAGACGACGGCGCCCGTGCGGGCATCGCGGATCTGAAACCGCACCGTGTATTCCATGCGGCTGATCCGCTTCACCACGCCGACAAAGGATTGCTCGGCGCCGAGCTTGAGGGCGATGGGGGCATCGCACCCGTCGCATTCATGCAGACGACGCGCCGTCGCGGCAGCCACGTCGGCCTCGGCGACATCGACCAGGCGGTAACGGCCCGACTGGGCGAGCAGATTGCGGACATCGCTCGTTACACCCGCCAGGACCTTGGCATCGGCTGGGGTCTCGCCGGTCGGCGCAGCACCGGCGCTGTAATCCTCGAGCTCGAATTCGAAGACCGCGAGCTTGACCGGCGCCGCGGAGAGGCCGGAATCGGCGCCTGCGAGCCCGGGACAAAGGAGAAGCCCGATGAGAACCAGTAGGCCTCGGGCAAGACGGATTGGACGCATGGGAACCGCCATCATGGGGAGAAGCGTGTCCGCCGACGAGACATGAACCTAGCCCGCATGGCTATCCCCCGAAGCCGAGCGCATCCCGAGACCAGCCGGGAAATTTTCCCGAGATGGCCTGGAGCGCTTCCCATCGCAGCGGTTTTGCCGCTCAATGGAACGCCAACCGCTCTGAGGCCCGAGCCATCCGCCGATGTGGACGCTGCCCAGGAGTGACCTGAAGTTCCGCCTGACGCTGCGGATCGTCGCCCTGTCGGCGATCTGCTTTGCCGCGACCTCGGCCTATGTCCTCTTCGACGCCGACCGGTCCGCGCACGCCAGGACCGAGGCGATCGCCGGGATCACGGCAAAGGATCTGGAACTGCAGCTCAGCAAGATGGACTGGGTGAAGGGTGGTCAGCCCTCGGAGTTTCCCGATCTCCAGATCATCGCAACCTCGATCATGGCGCCCGGCCTCTGCATCGCCTATCGCCGGGACAAGGGCGAGATCCTTCAACGCGTCTGCGGCGGCAACCGGCCCGGCGATGCCGATCCGCCGGAGATCTTCGCTTCGCTCTACGGCGGCCTCTTCGATCCGGGGCGCGAAGCCGCGCAACCGGTCATTTTCCAGGACAGGAAACTGGGCGAAGCCGTAGCCTGGGTCGATCCGGCGACGCTCACGGCCGAGGCCTGGCGCGAAGCGAGCCATCTGCTCGCCGTCATGGTGGTCACGCTGCTGCTCCTTTGCGCGCTCGTCTATGCCGCCTTGGCGCGGGCGCTCCGCCCGACACGCCTGATCCATGCCGGCCTCGAGCGCATCGCCGCGAACGATCTCACGACGCGCCTGCCGCCTTTCGACCTCGCGGAGCTTTCGCCGATCCGCGAGGTGTTCAACCACCTCGCCGAGAGCCTCGACAGGACCCTCGCCGAGCGGAACGAGCTCACGTGTCGCCTGATCGCCCTGCAGGACGACGAACGCCGGCATCTGGCGCGCGAGCTCCATGACGAGTTCGGGCAGAGCCTTGCGGCCATCCGCGCCCTCGCCGCATCCGCCGGCCAGACGGCAGCGCAGGATTGCCCGAGCCTCCTGCCCGAATGCGAGGGCATCGCGAAGACGGCGGCCGGGATGATGGAGACGCTGCGCGGCACCCTTTTCCGCCTGCGTCCACCGGACGTCGAAGAGCTGGGCCTTGCCGCCAGCCTGGAGGGCCTCGTTGCCGGGTGGAATGGCCGCAGCGCCGGCCATACCCGCTTCGAGATGCGATTAGGCGGCGCTCTCGGAAGCCTGCCGGCCGAGCTTTCCGCCGGCCTCTATCGCATCGCCCAGGAGGCGATCACCAATGCGGCGAAGCACGCGGAAGCGAGGCGGGTGATCCTCGACCTCGCCATGCGCGAGGTGCGGCTCTCGCCCGGCGCCCCGGGGAAAATGGAGGTCGAGCTCACCGTCGAGGACGACGGCAAAGCGGGCGCGCGCGACCCGGCGGTGAGATCGGGCATGGGCCTCCTCGGCATGCGCGAGCGCGTCGCGAGCCTGGGCGGCAAGCTGAGCTTCGAAGCCGGAACGAGCATCGGCTCCGTCCTGCGCGTCGCTATCCCCGTCGCGCCGGCCGCGGCCCGGGAGCATGGCAGGGAGCTGACGGCGTGAGCGAGGGCGGCCGAAGGATCATGCTGGTCGACGACTACGCCGTCGTCCGCGAGGGATATCGCTCGGTCCTGCAGAAGCAGCCCGGATTGCGGGTCGTCGCCGAAGCGGCCGACGGCGCCGAGGCCTACCGGCTGTTCAAGGAAATGCGGCCCGATCTCGTGATCATGGATCTGACCATGCCGGGCATAGGCGGCATCGAAGCGATCCGGCACATCCGGCAATGGGACAGATCCGCCCGCATCCTGGTCTTCACCATGCACCAGAACGCGGCCTTCGCCCTCCAGGCGATCCGCGCCGGGGCGAGGGGCTACGTCACCAAGATGAGCCCGCCCGAGGCGCTGCTGCGGGCCGTCTTCGAGGTGCTCGACGGGCGGATCGCGCTCAGTCCCGATATCGACCATGAGCTCGCGCTCAGCCGTCTCGCCGAGGAGACCCTCGCGGCCGATGTCCTGACGGCTCGGGAATTCGAGGTGCTGCGCATGCTGCTCGCCGAAAGGACGACGGAGGAGATCGCGGATCTGCTGCATCTCAGCCCGAAGACCGTTGCCAATCTCCGCTATCTCATCAAGAACAAGCTCGGGGTCGGCTCGGATATCGAGCTTGTCCGGCTGGCCCTGCGACAGGGGCTCCTGGCGCAGACGGAGCTCGACGGCGCCTGAGGGCAGGCCGACCTCTTGGCTGTTTCTGCAGCGGATTTACAGCCAGGAACCCTGCCACCCGCCTTGGGCTACGAACCCGGTGCGGCCAGGCCGCCTCCTGCTTCTGCAGGGAATCAGCAGGCAATCCCTCCTCTGCTTGTAACGCATAGGACTCCTTACGCAGCACTCGTTTCCCGTCATCGCGGCGTGATTCCTGGGAGTTGCAAGAGCGCTTATCGCATCGGTCCCGGCTTTCGCCTGGGTTGCGGTGGAAAGCAGGATCGAATCCGGCGCAGCTTTCCACGCTATATTTATATATTATGCGTAAACGATGCATGCGTCAAGCGTTAACCGGCTCGCCCCAGCCGCGCGAGGGTCGTCTCCATGGGTTCGATCGGCTCCAGGGTCGCCAGATCGATCACCAGGGCATGGCGGAAGCCCGATCGTCCACGGCGGAGCTGTAGGAGATCCGCGAGCACCGCCTCGATCGAGGCGCGCGCCGGCGTCAACGCGCGGCATGGCTCGGCGCTGCCGTCGACCAGGCTGTAGACGGCGCAGTAATGGGAACCAAGCCACTCCACGGACATGCTCATTCTCCTGCTTGTCGTGTGAGGGTCTTTCCCTATCCGACGAGCGTATCGGCTTCATG
>DATBBO010000655.1:0-9056 GCA_036270995.1 Dongiaceae bacterium
GCCTTGATGCCGGCGCGGGCCAGGAGCCGGCCGAGCTTGGCCAGATGATGCTCGGTCATCTTCTTCTCCACGCAATCGGCCCCGAGGCTCTCGACCTGGCCCTGGACATAGATCTTCGCCTCATAGATCGAATCCCCCAGGCTCTGCCCGGCATCGCCGCAGACAACGAGGCTGCCGGTCTGGGCCATGAAGGCGCTGAGATGGCCGACGGAGCCGCCGACCACGATGTCCACGCCCTTCATCGAGATGCCGCAGCGGGCCGAGGCGTCGCCCTCGATGACCAGGAGCCCGCCATGGCCGGAGGCGCCGGCGGACTGGCTGGCATTGCCTTTGACCCGGACCTCGCCGGACATGATGTTCTCGGCGACGCCGACGCCGCAATGGCCGTCGATCACCAGCTTCGCCTGCTTGATCATGCCGGCGCAGTAATAGCCGACATGGCCCTCGATCAGGATCTCGATGGGCCGGTCGAGGCCGGCTGCGATCGCATGCGCGCCCTTGGGATTGACGATGCGCCACAGCCGCTCATTGGTCTCGGGCGGGAGATCGTGCAGGCGCTGGTTCAGGTCGCGCACGGAATCCGCGGCGAGATCGACGGTGATCATGGGCCTACTGCAGACTCCAGGTATAGACGACCGCGGGCTTGGGCTCCCAGATCGTCGCGGTCTCGACCTTCGGCAGATTGGCGAGGCTGCGGAACTCCGAGGACATGGCGACCCAGTCATCGGTCTCGGCCAGCACCGCGGGCTTGCAGGCGATGCCGTCGCGCAGCACGGCGAATCCGTCCCGCGTGCCCATGGTGAAGGTGTAGAAGCCGTCGAGATCGCGCAGCCCCGCCTCGAGAGCCTGCGGCAGGCTCGCCCCCTCGCTCATGCGATGGGCGAAATAGCGCGCCGCCACCTCGCTGTCATTGTCGGTCTCGAAGTCATGGCCGCGCCGGCGCAGCCATTTGCGCAGATTGTTATGGTTGCTGAGCGAGCCGTTATGCACCAGGCACATGTCCGAGGCCGCGGTGAAGGGGTGTGAATGCTCGGTCGTCACCGCGCTCTCGGTCGCCATCCGCGTATGGCCGATGGCATGGGTCCCCTCCATGCCGCGGATGGAATACTTGTCCACCACCTCGGCGGGCAGGCCCATATCCTTGTAGACCTCCATGAGCTGGCCATAGCCCATGACCCGCACCTCGGGATGATGGGTCTTCAGCCAGTGACGCGCATGGGCCTCGTCGTCGGCGACCGTCATGACCACGTGGTTGGACTTGACCTCGATATCCACCTCGCAGTCGAGCGCCTCGCCCATCCGGCCGCCGATCTCGCGCCAGTGATGATGCGGGTCGGCATGGAACAGGGTCAGCTTGCAGCGCTCGCCGACGACCGGCTTGTGATAGACGGCGATGCCGGCGCTGTCGGGGCCGCGCTCCGTCATGCCGATCAGCATGGTGGAGAGATGGCGGCCGAGCTGGGGCCGCAGCTCCGGATTCTTCAGGAACAGGCCGACGATTCCGCACATGGCGAGGACTCCTTTCCTCCCGTTTTCGTCTTGCCGCAAATCTAGTCGAGGGCGCCGCCTCGTTCAAATGGAAAGAAAAAAATATTCCTGTTGGGAATGCGTCAGAAAGTCATAATCCTGTGAGGAATTCCATATAATCCTTTGATTATAAAATATTCTATGCGCCCGACTCCCTCAAATAGGTGATTATCGACAGGAAGCGAATGGGCAGCTTCCGAAGTTCGTCGGGACCGTGCGGCACGTCGGCATCGAAGAAGAGCGAGTCGCCGGGCGTCAGCACATAGGTGCGATTGCCGTGGCGATAGCCGACCTCCCCCTCCAGCATGTAGATGAACTCGATCCCCTCATGCTGGAACAGCGGGAAGACGTCCGAATCGGCAGTGAGCGTGATGAGATAGGGCTCGACCGCCAAGGGCCGGCGCAGCGAATGGCCGAGAAGCTGGTACTGATGCCCCGCCCGGCTGCCCCGGCGCTCGATATTGAGTCCCTGGCCGGCGCGCACGAAGGTGGCATCGCGCTCCTCCTCATAGCGGCGGAAGAAGGAGGTCACCGGCACATGCAGCGCCGTGGACAGCGATTTCAGCGTATCCAACGAGGGCGAGGTCATGCCGTTCTCGATCTTGGAGAGCATGCCGGCGGAGAGCCCCGCCTGGCGCGCGAGCTCGGCCACGGTCATGTCGAGCTTGCGCCGGAACTCCCGGACCTCGCGCCCGATGGCGATCTCGAGATTGCTCTCCCGCTTGCCCGCCAGGCTGTGCGGGTCCTGCATCTCGAATTCCTTGGGCGCGCGCGACATCTGGCTCAGGCGAGGCCGCGAAGGGCCGAAAGACCGACCGGCGCGCCGCCGAACTCCGCCATGGCGTCCAGCAGCGCCTCCCAGAGGTAATCGGCCGAGGCGCTGTCGGCCAGCAGATGGAAGACCGGCGTCGCACCCTGGTCCTGACGCAGGATGATGCCGCTCATCTTGGCGATGGAAGTCTGGGCGATCCGGCCGCCCTCGAACTTGTCGAGGCGCAGATCGATGCCGCAGATCTTGGCGAACATCTCAGGCGCCGCCCGGCCCGAGAGAGCGAACCAGGCATGGCTGTCGGCCCGCGGCATGGGATAGCCGATCAGCTTGCGGGGCTTCTCGCTGCCCCAGCTCCAGGCCTGGTTCAGCCGCTCGATCAGCGCCCCGCTCCCGGCAAGGGAATCGATCAGGAAGATCTCGCTCGGCGCCAGACGAAGCGCCAGTTCGCCCCCCGGCTGGCGATAGCCACGATTGCTTTCCGCGCCGATCTGGAGACCCTGGCTCTGCAGCCATTCCACCGCCCCGGCCCCTTTGAAGCCGGTGCGCGGCAGGGGTGAGAGATCGGCGAGCCCCAGAAGATTCGCGGTCTCCATCTCGGCCGCGGCCTTCCCGAAATCGATCGCCACCGCGCCACTGTTGACCGTCTCGAAGCGGGCGCCGAGATCGCGGAGCTTGCGATAGACGAAGCTGCGACGAAGCTGGGCATGGGGCTCGATGGCTGCCACGTCACATCTCCTGCCGCTTGGTCTCGGGATCGTAGAAGGGAAGCTTCACCACCCTGCCCTTGATCAGCCTTCCGCCCGCGATCTTGATGTCGAAGTTAGCACCCTCGGCGGCCTGGTCGGGTGCGACATAGGCAAGGCCGATGACGCGGTCGAGGGTGGGCGAGCGCACGGCCGAGGTCACGCGGCCGGTGATCTCACCGTTTCGCACCGTCAGGTGGCATTCCTCCGGCACCGGGGCAGAGGGATCCTCCAAGGTGAAGCCCACGAGCTTGCGGGTCAGCGGCCGCGCCGTCTGGATGGCGATGGAGCGTCCCCCCATGAAATAGGCCTTGTTCTTGGCGATCGCCCAGGCCATGTCGGCCTCGAAGGGATGGGTCAGCCCATCTGTGTCCTGGCCGATGATGATATGTCCCTTCTCGAGGCGCAGAACGCGCTGGGCCTCGACCCCGAAGGGCCGGATGCCGGCTGTGCCGCCGGCGGCCATGAGGGCGTCCCACAGCGCCTCGCCCTGGCTCGCCGGGGCATGGATCTCATAGCCGAGCTCGCCCACGAAGCCGACGCGCAGGAGGCGCGCCGGAATGCCGGCGACGCTGCCCAGCCGCACGCCCATATAGGGGAAGGCCTCGGGCCCGAGATCGACGTCATGGCAGACCTTCGCCAGGACTTCGCGGGCGCGGGGGCCGGCGATGTTCACACCCGCATAGGCGGCGGTGACATTGGCCACATCGACATCGAGGCGCCATTGGGCGTTCCATTGCAGCATCAGGCGATAGACGCCGTCGACGCCGCTGGTCGTGGCGGTCACGTAGAAATGCTCGTCGTGGATGCGGCAGGCCACGCCGTCATCGATGATGGCGCCGGTCTGATCGCACATCAGCACATAGCGCGAGCGGCCCACCGGCTGCTTGGCATAGGTGAAGGTATAGAGGCGGTTCAGGAACTCGGCCGCATCGGGCCCGCGGATATCGAGGCCGCCCAGGGTCGAGACATCGATGAGCCCGACATTGCTGCGGACCGCCTGCACCTCCTCGCGGATCGCCTGGTCGCGGTCCTCTGGCTTGCCGTAGAAGGCCGGGCGGTACCAGAGCCCCGCCACCATCATCCGCGCGCCGAGCTCGTGATGGCGGTGATGCATGGCGGTATGGCGCTCGGGCTCGAAGACCCGGCCGGCGAGATGGCCGAATTTCTCCGGCACATAGGGTGGGCGCTGGGTGGTGACCGAGAGGGTGGCGAGATCGGTCGCCGTCTCTTTGGCCAGCACGCGCACGGCAGCGACTGCGGAGTGGCGGCCCTGAGAGGGTCCCATTCCCACGGTGGAATAGCGCTTCAGCAGCTCGATATCGTCGTAGCCATCGGCGATGCCGTTGACCAGATCCTTGACCTGGAGATCCTCGTCGAAATCGACGAAATCCTTGCCCGCCTTGTGCGGGAAGATCGGCCAGGCATGGGTCTGGCCGAAGGATCCCCGGTCGCCGGTGACCGCCGGCGGCTCGGTGCCGCGCGCAAAGCCCGCATCCTGCGCCGCCGCCCAGCCGATGCGCCTGCCCTCGGCCAGCACGGCCTCCATGGCATAAGTGCCGTTGACCGAGCCGGCGGCGAAGACATGAGGCGGCAGGATCGCCGGCTGGAACATGTTGGCCGCGTGGTCATAGGTGAACTTCGTGCCCGCGTGATGGAGAATCTGGCCGGCGGGGCTGTAGCCTGTGGACATGCAGAGGAGATCGCATTCGAAGACGGCGGCCGCGCCGTCGGTCTCGCCTTCCCGGGCGATGCGTGCGGCGGCAGCGCCGAGGATGCCGAGCTTGGCCGTTCCGGGGATTGCCTCGGTCACCGCATAGCCCGCGAGGATGGGAACGCCCCGGCCGCGGGTCGCATGGACCATTGCGGTCTCCGGCACCTGCTCGCGCAGATCGACCACCGCCTGCACCTCGCATCCGGCATCGCCGAGATCGAGCGCCACGCCATAGGCATCGTCATTGGCCGCCAGCACCACGGCCTTTCGCCCGGGGCGCACGCCATAGAGGCGGATCAGGCGCTGCGCCGCGGTGCCTTGCATGACCCCGGGCAGATCGTTGTTGCGGAAGACCGCCGGCTGCTCCAGCGAACCCGTCGCCATCACCACGGATCTGGCGCGGAGCTTGTAGAACCGGCTGCCCTTCACGATCGCGAGCCAATTGTCGGCAAACCAGCCGGTGCAGGTGGCATCGCTCAGCACATGGATGTTGCCCTTCGCCTTGACCTGGGCCGCGAGCTTCTCGGCCAGGTTGAAGGCGGCATCCCCCTCGCGCCCCAGCCGGGCATAGCAGAGGGAGCCGCCCAGGGCCGGCCACTCGTCGATGAGGATGACCTCGGCCCCCGCCTCGGCGGCCTGGAGGGCGGCCGAGAGCCCGGCAGGCCCGCCGCCCACCACCGCCACATCGGCGAAAAGATACTGCTTGTCGAAATAGCCGTGATGAGCCGCGAGATCGACCTTTCCGAGCCCGGCGCGGCCGCGGATGATCTTCTCCCAGAACTTCCAGCTGCCGCGCTTGTAGAAGGTCTTGTAGTAGAAGCCCACCGGGAGGAAGCGGCCGAAGAGCTCGATGACATTCCCGCGATCGGCCTCGAGGCTGCCGTCGTAGTTCTGCCCCATGACGCCGAGCGCTGGCTCGATGATGCGCCGGTCCGCCAGAACATTGGGCTCGGCGCCGATCTGCACCAGGGTGTTGGAATCCTGCCCGGCCATGGTGAGGATGCCGCGGGGCCGCCGGTATTTGAAGGAGCGTGACAGCACCCATTGGTCGTTGGCGGCGAGTGCTGCGGCGATCGTGTCGCCGGCGAAGCCCTCGATCTCGCGCCCCTCGAAGGAGAAGGCGACCCTGCGCTTGCGATCGATCAGCCGGCCGAAGCTATCAGGCAGGCGGTTGACGCCGCCCGTCTCCACCATCGACGTCACTTCGTCTCTCCCTTGGCAGGAGCGGCGAACTCGACCCGGCGGTTGAAGACCTCGCTCGCCGGATAGGTACGGATGACCTCATCGCTCACCGTGTTGCGCTCGGCGATGAACCAGAAGGAGGTCGGCACGTGGCACCACCATTCGCGTACGACGCCGGCGATGTTGTTCTCGATGAAGACGTAGCCAGCCCAGTCGCGCGGGCTGACCTCCGGCCCCGACGGCATCTCCTTCACCTCGCCGCCCCAGACGAATTCTGAGATGTTGCGCGGGCCATTGAGCGGGCAGTTCATGATCTTCATGCCATGCTTCCCTTGGGGCGTCCTCTAATGACCGACCGAGGCGGCGCCCTTTTCGCCGACCTGCTCGAACTCGTAGAAGCGCTCCAGCCGGAAGGGCTGCAGCAGCGCCGGCGGTTCGCCGGTGGCGACAGTCTCGGCCATTCGCTTGCCGCAGACGGGCGTCGCCTTGAATCCCCAGGTGCCCCAGCCGGAATCGATGAAGTAGTTCTCGACCGGGGTCTTGCCCATGACCGGGCTGAAATCCGGTGTCATGTCCGCCATGCCGGCCCATTGGCGGACCAGCTTCACATCACCCAGGAAGGGCAGCAGCTCCAGCATGTGGCCCAGAAGCCCTTCCTTGAAATCGAGGGTCGAGCGGGTGGAGTAGAGCGAATAGGGATCGGTCGAGCCGCCCATGACCAGTTCGCCGCGATCCGATTGCGAGACATAGACATGCAGCGAGCCGGAAACGATGATCTGGTCGAGGAAGGGCTTCAGGGGCACCGAGACGCAGGCCTGGAGCGGGATGGTGCGGATCGGAAGGTTGAATCCCGCGAGTGCGGAGACCCGGCTGCTCGACCCGGCCACGGCCTGGAGCACCTTGCCGCAGGCGATGCGGCCGCGGTTGGTCTCGACACCCGTGACTCGCCCGTTCTCGATGACGAAGCCCGTGACCTCAGTATTGGTATGGATCTCGACGCCCCGGTCGCCGGCATAGCGGGCATAGCCCCAGGCAACCGCATCATGGCGTGCGATCGCGCCCGGCGGGTGGTAGAGGGCGCCCAGGATCGGATAGCGCACATCGTCTGACATGTTGAGAGCCGGGCAGAGCCGGGCGATTTCGTCGGGATAGATCAGCTCCGAATCGACGCCCAGATGCTTGTTCACCTCGGCGCGCCAGCGGCTGGTGCGCATGGCCGCATCGGTATGGGCCAGCGTGAAATGCCCGCGGACGGAATACAGGATGTTGTAATCGAACTCCTCGCTCAGCCCCTGATAGAGCCGGACCGATTCGTCGTAGAAGCGCACGCCCTCGGGCGTCAGGTAGTTGGAGCGGATGATGGCGGTGTTGCGCGCCGTATTGCCGCCGGCGAGATACCCCTTGTCGAGCACCGCGATATTGGTGATGCCCCAGTCCTTGACCAGGTAATAGGCGGCGGCGAGCCCATGTCCGCCGGCACCGACGATGACCACGTCATAGGCGGACTTCAGATCCGTCGCCTTGGGGAAATGCCGGCGCGCCGGATATTTGCTGCTGAGCCCGTATTTCAGGAGAGCGAATGGCATTCTGACGATCCCTGGGACGCAAGCAACGCCGGAAATGCACGCTACCAATCCCGCGCCGCAAGCTACAAATTGGTTTCCTCAGGTGCAAGAATTTTTCCGTAAACTGCGGCAAATCATGGGACCATTGGCTTGGAATTGGGTCCGGATCGGATGTCAAAATGTCGCTGAAGCCCGACAATGTCGTCCTGACAAAGGCCGCGGCCCTGGCCCTCAAGCGGGAGTTCATCGGCTGGCAGTGCCGCATCCGCCAGCTCGCCGCGCGCGAGAGCGGCGGGCGTCCCTCCTCCGGCATGCGACCCCGGGTGGCGAGCCGCGAGGGACATGAAATCTCGCCGGGCATGACCCTGCTGATCCTCGAAACCGAGCCCACCAACAACACCCAGCTCTTCCGGCACCAGTATCTCAAGACCCAGGATCCGGGCGAACGCTATGCCAAGGTGCTGGATATCCTGCAGGCGAGCTATTTCCAGCAGCCTGCTTTGTTCTCCGATGTGATGACCGCCCTGTTCGGGGCCGGCTCCGCCGTGGCGGAGCGCCTGCTGAGCCATGGTCACTGCGTGCTGGCCTTCGAGCAATATAGCCAGGGCTATCGCATTCCCTGCGCTGTGGCTGCGCTCGACGAACGCCATCCCTTCTACCAGGCGACCTATTGGCACAACCATCTGTTCAATCCGAACCTGCCGGCGCGGGTGGAGGTCCTCTCCTTCACCCCCGACTGGACGCATGCGGCGGATTATCGGGTGGAAAGCGGCGAATAGACGGGAGCAAGGATGGCAGCCTCTTCCCTCTCCCGCTTCAAAGCGCGGGAGAGAGTCGGATGGGCGGGCATCTGGATTTCCGGCCGATCCCTCGCCACATGAGGAAAAATGTCATCGGGAGCGAAGCCATGTCGAATGAGCAGAAGCGGCCCAGGCTGGTGGGGATGAACCACATCGCGCTGGAGGTGGGCGACATCGAGGAGGCGCTGGCCTTCTACGGCAAGATCTTTGACTTCACGCTGCGCAGCAAAAGCAAGCGCGCGGCCTTCATCGACATGGGCGACCAGTTCATCAACCTCATGGAGACCAAGAAGCCCCATGAGGATGACGGGCGGCATTTCGGCATCGTGGTCGACGACCGCTCGGCGGTGCGCGAACTGGTCAAGGCGGCCGGCGGCCGGCTGCTGCCGGGCCCCTTCCTCGACTTCCTCGATCCCTGGGGCAACCGGGTCGAGGTGGTGGACTATGCCGACATCCAGTACACCAAGGCGCCCCATGTGCTGCGCGGCATGGGTCTCGAGCTCGGCAAGAACAAGGGCGCGCTGAAGGAGCTGGCCGACAAGGGCATGGCACCCTGACCCTGAGTGAATAAGAAGAGGCCGGCGCTGTGGCCGGCCTCTCCCGCAAGTCCCCCAGTTATTCTTCTTGTCAGAACTTGCGATAGGCTTTGTTCAGATCGACCAGCGGGTGGCGCGGCGACATCTGGAACTTGATCAGCAGCTCGCGAGCCAGCATGTCGCGGTCCTGCTGATTGTCCGGCAGCTTCACATCCTT
>DATBBO010000656.1:0-10024 GCA_036270995.1 Dongiaceae bacterium
GTGGGGGCGGGGCCTGTCGCTCGTCTAGCGGCCGGATTTCGACGTTCTCTCCGCGACTTACAGAGAATCTCCGTTCCTGCCACAGGCAAAGGGGGAGATCGCTCATGACGAAATTTGCGAAGATTCTGCGGCATGGCTGCCTGGTCCTCTCAGCCGCAACCATGCTCGGCGCCGTCACGGCCGCCCGGGCCGACGACCTGCCGCCCGAGCTGCGGACGATCATCGGGACCACGACCGGGAATCCGACCGCGACGGCGAACGGCAACATCCTCGCCCTCGATGCGGCGATGTTCGACCTCTACGACAGCTCGCTTGCCAAGTTCAGGGCGAACATCCTTGCCCATCACCCGGTGATCCTGGGCCTGTTCTCCGGCGCCGGCGGGCGCTTCATCCTCTATCGCCCGGGCCAGCCACCCCTCGATGCACCCTCGGTGCCGGTGGAGTATCAGCTGATGAAATCCGTCGGGCACAGCACCATGGCCCTGTCTGAGATCGTGATGCCCTATCTCGACAGTCCGACGGACCAGTCCTGGCGCGCCTCGCTTCTCGCCTATCGCAGCCGCATGCAATCCGCCCTCGACAGCGTTGCCCAGTGCGATATGGAGGAGGATTGGAAGGCGAACAACAAGGCGATCCTCGAGAACAACATCGCCTTCATGGATCAGGTCAACGCCGCCGGCAAGATCACGCTCGCCGACCTCCAGGCCTTCGCCAAGAAGCAGACACCGCTCCTGAAGCTGAACATCGCTTGGGCGGCGGAGACGCAGGTCCACCATTGGATGGACGTCCTCGACGGGTGGAAGAAGGATCTCGGCAGCGACTGGGATCAGACCTATGCCGTCAGCAACACCATCTATGTCGCGCGCCAGAACAACGTGCTGTTCAGCGTGTTGGCGCAGTATTTCGGGCCCGACGCCGTCAATAACCGGCTGATGATGTTCGAGACGACCGACTTCTTCACCACGCCCGAGGCCATGCTGGATCTGATGACGCGCGTCATCGCCGATCGCTCGGTGGGTCAGGTGTTCTTCGGCAATTATCACCTCATGGACTATGAGCTGATGGGTGGCAACGGCCGCAAGGCGATCATCGCCGAGACGGCCAAGCGGGGCATGAAGACCTTCCTGCCGCCGGCGGTGCCCTTCGGCTCGCATCAATGGCCGACGCTGATCACGCCGGGGCCGGGTGCCACCTCGCTCGACGATCTGGACTAGGCGGCAGCATCGCCCTGCAGGGAGGAATGATCCGATGAACATCGACACGATACGGGAGATCAAGCACCCGTCGTCGAAGGACGAGATAAAGGAATGGCGGCCCGGTTACGCGTGGCTGGGGGGCGGCACCTGGCTATTCTCCGAGCTGCAGCCCTCGCTCGACACGCTGATCGATCTGGGCGGCCTCAAATGGCCGGCTCTTCAGGCCTCGGCGGACGGGCTCGATATCGCGGCCACTTGCCGCATCGTCGAGCTGCATGACTTCGAAGGGCCGGCGGAATGGAAGGCCCTGCCGCTGATACGGCAGTGCTGTGACGCCTTTCTCGCCTCCTTCAAGATCTGGAATGCGGCGACGATTGGCGGAAACATCGTCATGTCGCTGCCGGCGGGCCCGATGATCTCGCTGGTCTCGGCGCTGGAGGGCCGCCTGACCCTCTGGCCCGTGAGCGGCGCGCCGCGGGAAGTTGCGATGGTCGATTTCGTCACCGGCAATCATGCCAATGCCCTGCAGCCCGGCGAGCTGGTGCGCAGCATCCATCTGCCGGCCGCGGCGCTGAAGAAGCGCTTCGCCTTCCGCCGCGCCTCACTCACCCATCTCGGGCGCTCGGCGGCGCTCATCACCGGAACGCAGCCAGCGGAGGGGGGTGAGTTCGTGCTCACCGTCACCGCCTCGACGCCGCGCCCGATCCAGCTCCGCTTCGCCAAGCCGCCCTCGGCGGGCGAACTGCGCCAGGCGATCGACGCCAAGCTGCCAGGCGACGCCAGCTACTTCGGCGATGTCCATGGCAGCGCCGACTACAAGCATCATCTGACCTACTACTTCGCGGAGCAAATCCGCGCCGAGCTGGGAGGCAAGCGATGAAATACGCCGTCAACGGGAAGTGGTTCGCCGCCGAGCCGCGGCCCGGCCAGTGCCTGCGCACCTTCCTGCGCGATCTGGGTTTCTTCGGCGTGAAGAAGGGCTGCGACGGCGGGGATTGCGGCGCCTGCACCGTCTGGATGGACGGCGAGCCGATCCATTCCTGCCTGATGCCCGCCTTCCGCGCCGAGGGGCGCGAGGTCACGACGATCGAGGGGCTCGCCCGGGACGGCAAGCTGCATCCGATGCAGCAGGCGTTCCTCGACGCCCAGGCCTATCAGTGCGGCTACTGCGCTGCCGGGATGATCATGACGGCGGTCTCCCTGGACGAGGAGCAGAAGAAGGACCTGCCCAAGGCTCTCAAGGGCAATCTCTGCCGCTGTACCGGCTATCGCTCGATCCGCGACGCCATTCATGGCATCAGCGAGGCCGAGGAGGACGTCGCCGGCCAGGCCTGCGGCGCCAGCCTGCGCAATCCGCTGGGTGAATCGATCGTCACCGGCAAGGCGCGCTATACCATGGACATCGCCATAGAGGGCCTGCTGCATATCAAGGTCCTGCGTTCGCCCCACGCCCACGCGAAGATCCTGAGGATCGACCGCAGCAAGGCAATGGCGATCCCCGGTGTCGTCGATGTCTTCACCTGGGAGGATGTGCCGCGCAGACTCTACTCCTCGGCGTTGCATGAGGATCACCTGGTCGATCCCGATGACATGTATGTCCTCGACAATGTGGCCCGCTTCGCGGGCCAGCGGATTGCAGCCGTGCTTGCCGAGACGGAGGAGGCCGCACTCGCCGGCGTCCGCGCCCTTAGCGTCGAATACGAGGTGCTGCCGGCAGTGTTCGATCCGGAACTCGCGATGGAGCCCGGGGCACCGATCCTTCACGACCGGGGCAGCGAGGCGCAAGGGAATCTGTACGTCGACATCCATGGCGAGCACGGCGATGTGGCGGCCGGCTTCAAGGCGGCCGACACGATCCACGAGCACACCTATTCCACCTCACGGGTTCAGCATGTGCATCTGGAGACCCATGGCTCCATCGCCTGGCGCGACGAGGCCGGGCGCATCCATGTGCGCACCAGCTCGCAGGCGCCCTTCATCGTGCATCAGAAGCTCTGCTATATCTACGGCCTGTTCACCCGCAATCTCCACGTCTTCACCGAGCGTGTCGGCGGTGGCTTCGGCGGCAAGCAGGAGATGGTGACGGAGGATCTCTGCGTCCTGGCCTTGTTGAAGCACGGCCGCCCGGTGAAATGGGAATTTACCCGCGAGGAGCAGTTCACCGGCGCCACGACCCGCCATCAGATGACGACCCATGTGAAGATCGGCGCCAAAAAGGACGGCACCCTGACGGCGCTGCAGATCCGCGTCACCTCCAATGCCGGCGCCTATGGCGGGCATTCCGGCGAGACCCTCGCGGCTTCCGTGAGCGGACCGCTTGTGGGCTATCGCTGCCCCAACAAGAAGGCGGACGCCTACGCGGTCTATACGAATGTGGTGCCTGGCAGCGGCTTCAGGGGCTATGGCGCTTCGCAGACTACCTTCGCGATCGAATGCGCGATCGACGATCTCGCCAAGCAGATCGGCATCGACCCCTTCGCCATGCGCCGCAAGAACATGCTGCGAGCCACCGACTGGATAGAATCCATTTGGAAGGAGACCTCGGACATCGATATCGGCAGCTACGGTCTCGACAAATGCATGGACCATGTGGAGCAGGCTCTGGCCAAGCGCAGCGGTCTGCCGAAGCCCGAAGGGGATGATTGGCTCGAAGGCACGGGTATCGGTTATTCGGCCGCCGAATCCGGTCCGCCCACGGAGCATCGCTCGGGCAGCGAGATGTCCATGAAGGCTGACGGGACCTTCCACCTTGCCGTCGGCTCGACGGAGATGGGCAACGGCTCCATCACCTCGCATCGCCAGATCGCGGCGGGCGTTCTCGGCTCGCGAGCCGGCGACATCGACATCATCAATGCCGATACCGACCGGACGCCCTACGACACCGGCACCTTCGCCAGCACGGGCACGGTTGTCGCGGGCCAGGCGGTGGATCTGACGGCAAAGGCCCTGCGGCAGAACATCCTGGAGTTCGCGGCGCAGCACACGGGCACCAATCCGGCCGACTGGACGCTGGAAAGCGGTTATGTGAGCCGCGGCAATCAGCGGATCTCGCTCAAGGACCTTCACGCCGCCGGGGAAAAGGCCGGCCATCACTTCGAGGCCAAGCGCAAGGCCTATCTCTCGCCGCGCACCATCGCCTTCAATGTGCATGGCATTCGGCTCGCCGTGCACCGGATGACGGGTGAGATCCGCATCCTGCAGAGCGTCCATGCCCTCGATATCGGCCGTCTGCTCAACCCGATGCAATGTCGGGGCCAGACGGAAGGCGCCATCGGCATGGCCGTCGGCTGGGCACTGACCGAGCATTTCGTCCATGACGACAATGGCCATGTCGTCAACCCGACCTTGCGCAACTACCGCATTCCCGCCTTCGCCGATATGCCGGTCAACGACGTCTTCTTCGCGGATGTCTACGACAAGATCGGTCCTCAGGGAGCGAAGGCGCAGGGCGAATCCTCCATCAACCCGGTGGCCCCGGCCATCTCGAATGCTCTCGCCAACGCGACGGGGGTGCGCTTCGCCCATCTGCCCTTCACTGCGGACAGGATCTACGACAAGCTCGCGCCCAAACCATGAGCTGCAAGCCATGAGCAACAAGGACAGCCCAACATCCGGCCGCGTCTCGATCGTCACCCAGACGAGAGTGAGGACGGAGCACAACGACGAGTTCGCGCGCTGGCAGGCGGAAACCAGCAAGGTCGTCGCGAGCTTCCCGGGCTTCATCGAGCAGACGGTGATGCCGCCCAGTCCACCGCAGCAGGTGGACTGGGTCATCCTGCAGCGCTTCGCCAGCCAAGCCCAGGCGATGGCTTGGCTCAACTCGCAAGAGCGGCTGAAGCGCGTGCAGGGCGCCCAGCCAATGCTTGTGGGCAGCGACGATATCCACATCGTCAAAGACGGTGCCACCGGCGCGCTGCCGTCGCCCATTGCCGTCGTGGTTTCGACCCGGATCAAACCGGGGCAGGAGGCGGCCTATCGCCGCTGGGAGCAGAAGATCGCCGTGGCCCAGGCCAAGGCGCCGGGCTTCCAGGGCTACCGCATCGAGCCGCCAATACCCGGCGTGCAGGAGGATTGGCTTTCCATCCTGCGCTTTGATACCGAGGAGAATCTCCAGGCCTGGATGGATTCGCCGGAACGCAAGGCACTGCTGGCGGATGCGACCGAGTTCACCGAGGAGTTCCACACCCGGGTCGCGCGAACCGGCTTCGACCAGTGGTTTCCTTCCGCTTCCGCGGGCGCAGCGCCTCCCTCGCCCTGGAAGATGAACATGATCGTCCTGACGCTGCTCTATCCGATCGTCCTGCTCTTCGGCAACTTCGTCGTGAACCCCTATCTGCTGGGTTGGGCGCGGCTCCCCTTCCCGGTGGCGTTGTTCATCTCGAACGTCGCCAGCATCATCATCCTGAACTATCTCGTGCCCTGGACCGCCACGCGCTTCACCTGGTGGCTGCAGCCCAAGGCCAAGGAAACCGCGTCGACGGATATCAAGGGCTATCTGCTGCTCGCTGCCGCCTGCGCCGTCCTGGTGGTCATCTTCACGCTCTATGCCTGAGCCGAGATGATGGAGGTGGGGCGAGCGCCCTGCCTCTATTCCCGCGCCGGACTCAGTGCCCGCCCTGATGCGCACCCATGGCGGCGAAGCGCGCCGCCTCCCGGCGCTTCAGCCCGGCGGCGGCGATGATCCCGACCAGGGCCGCCACCGGAACCAGAATCGGCAAGGCGATGGAAAGCGCCGGTGAGGCGCCGGTCAGATCGCCGAAATGGATCACCACCATGACTGCAATGATGGCGAGCAGGATGCCCGCGACCACCGGTGCCAGGAAGCGCTTGATGCCGGAAGCTTCTAGCTCCGGGTTGCGCCCGAAGAAGGCGAGGACGGAGAAGGAGGCCAGCGCCATCAGGGTGATGACGCCGAGCGTCGCCAGATTGGTGAGCCATGTGAAGAGGGCGAGCACCGGATCCTGCCCCATGACGGTGAAGATCAGGACCACCACCAGGGCAAGCACCGTCTGGAGGATCGAGCCCAGATGCGGGCTTTGATGCTCGCCATGGGTCTGGCCGAGACCGGCCGGTAACAATCCCTCGCGACCCATGACGTAGAAATAGCGTGCCGCAGCGTTGTGGAAGGCGAGCAAAGCGGCGAAGACGCTCGAGATGAAAAGGAGGCTGATGACCATCGTGAGCCAGCCGCCGACATAGCCGTCGGACAAGGTGTAGACGAAGGTGGTGGGATCCTTGAGGGCGCCGATGGTCGCGACGACCTTGTCCGGGCCGACGCCGAGCACCATACACCAGGTGCTGAAGGCATAAAAGATCCCGATGACCAGCACGGCAAGATATGTCGCACGGGGCACGGTGCGGGCGGGGTCGCGGGCCTCCTCGCTGTAGATCGTCGTGGCCTCGAAGCCCATGAAGGCGGCGAAGGACATCAGCACGCCAATGGTCGCCGAGCCCGTGACGAAAGCACCGGGGGTGAAGCTGGTGAGATTTAAGCCGCCGGCGCCGCCCTTGCCGATGATGGCGAAATCGAGGACCAGCACCGCGAGATATTCGGCGATCACCAGCACCGCCAGCACCTTGGCCGAGAGGTCGATCTGCCGGTAGCCGAGAAGCCCGACGATGGCCCAGCCTATGAGGGCCCAGGCATACCAGGGCAGCGAGATATGGATGAGATCGGCGAAGGTTCCGGCGGCGACGGCGCCGAACAGCCCATAGAGGCCGATCTGCATGGTGTTGTAGGCCAGCACGGCGATATAGGCGGCTGCGCCCCCGGCATGGCCACCGAGGCCCCGCGCGGCGAAGGCGTAGAAGGATCCGGCATTGGCGACATGGCGTGCCATCGCCGTGTAGCCGACCGAGAAGATCAGGAGGATGATCATGACGAGGAGGGTGGCGGCCGGAACGCCGGGCCCGTTGCCCAGCAGCATGGCAATGGGATAGCCGCCGGCGACCGCTGTCAGGGGCGCGGCGGCGGAGACGACGAAGAAGGTGACCGCGGCGACGCCCAGGGCATCGCGCCGGAGCCGGTCGGTGGAAGATGCCGCTGATGAGGCTGTGGACTGAGCCAAGTTGTCCTCCCCTGACATGCGGGCGCCAAGCGACGCCGCCGATCTCTGCCCGACACATGCGTTCGCGGGTGAGCTCGACTCTTCTCGTTCGATATCGAACGATAATACAGATCGCGCAGTGAGACAAGCCCGCGAATCCGCGCAGCGGCGCCCGCAGAGCTCGTTCGCGGCCAAACGAGTTTCTGCGTGAGGCAAGGGACTCTGGATTGTGCCTGGCCGCTGCGACCGGTGATGCTATAAGACCGAGCCAGTATCCATCGGGAGTGTCAGCTTGACCAAGCAACGCGGGGAAGTCCCGAGCGCATCCATCGGATCAAAGCGGACGACGGGCGGTGGCGGCAAAAGCGGGCGGACCCGGTCGAAGAAGCCGCTGGCGGAGGTGCTTGGCGAGCAGCGGGTCGCGGGCCTCAGGATCAATCTCGAATCCATGGCCTTGGTCTCCAACATCCATCGCGCTTCGACCACGATCCGGGATCACTTCGAGCGCAGCATGCTGACCGAGGCCGGGTTGCACTGGTCGGCCTTCGTCGCTCTCTGGTGTCTGTGGATCTATGGCGAGCTCGAGACGCG
The DNA here is from genome assembly GCA_036270995.1 of Dongiaceae bacterium. GTDB lineage: Bacteria > Pseudomonadota > Alphaproteobacteria > Dongiales > Dongiaceae > DASXQK01. Next base: position 7,835 of record DATBBO010000656.1, read on the forward strand.
CCGCCTGGCGGTGGAGGCCGGCGTCGCCAAGAGCACCCTTTCGGGAATCCTGAATACCCTCGAGGCGCGCAAGCTCGTGCGCCGGAGGGTGAACGAGGCCGAGCGACGGCTGGTGATCGTCAACCTGACCGCTGCCGGGGCGGCTCTGATCAGCACGCTCTTCCCCCGCTTCAATGCCGAAGAGACCCGGATCGTCGCGCGCCTCAGCCATGCCGAGATGCGTGCGGCCACCGACGCGATCCGCACGATCCTCGCCACCATCGCCGAGATCGACGAGCCAGCCGGATGAGCTTCCCGCTGCGGGCGGGAGATGCCGCGGCGCTTGACTCCGCATCCGCACTGCCTGACTATTCGATATCGAACGATTAAGTGGAATGGCGATGGAGAGGACGGGCGAGACCTTGTCCTTCGGATGGAGCTGGCATGGGTGAGGTCGTCGGCTGCGGACTCGTGGCTCATGTTCCCACCGTGATGCTGCCGGAGACGGTGCGCCACGAGCTCAACAAGTGTTGTGACTTCTCCGTCGTCGCCGGCTTCAACCGCCTGCGGCAGGAGGTTCTCGCGACCCTCGACTACGATCTCGTGGTGGTGCTGGATTCCCACTGGTTCACCACGGTCGAGTTCGTGGTCACGGCCCATGCCCGCCGTCGCGGCAAATTCACCTCCGACGAACTGCCCCGCGGCATGTCGCAGGTCCCCTATGACGTCCCCGGCGATCCCGAATTCGCCCGGGCGGTGGCGGCCAACGGCACCGGGCAGGGGACGTGGATCACCGCCATCGAGGATCCCTGCCTACCCATCCACTACGCGACGGTCAATCCGCTTAGCTATCTTCAGAAGGGCAGCGAGGCCTGGGTCTCGATGAGCTGCTGCCAGACGGCGGAGAGCGACGATTTCCTGCGCGCCGGCCGGGCGCTGGGTGCCGCCATCGCCGCATGCAACCGCCGAGTGGTGCTGCTCGCCTCGGGCGCCATGAGCCACAAGTTCTGGCCCCTCAGCAAGCTGGGCGCTCATGAGGCGGCGGATATCGAGCATATCTTCACGCCCGAGCATGCCGCCGCCGATCTCGAGCGGATCGAATGGATGAAGGCCGGCGACCATGCGCGGATTCTCGCCACCATGCCTGCGTTCCTGCGCTTCAAGCCGGAAGCGAATTTCGGCCATTACCTGATGATGGCCGCGGCGCTGGGGGGCGAGGCTTGGCGTGCGCCGGGCGTGCTCTATAGCGAGTATGAGAATGCCATCGGCACCGGCCAGATCCATGTCTGGTTCGCGCGGCCGACAAGCGGTTGGCGATAGAACGAGGGAGAGCCATGCGCGAGACCCGTCGAATTCTGCTGGGTGGTGCCGCCGTCGAGATGGAACGCCAGGGCGAGGCGCTCATGGCACGCGATGGCCGGCGCATCGCGATCGCCGAGGCGGTCCATCTTCCCCCGGTTGTGCCCAGCAAGATCGTCGCGGTGCATCTCAATCATGTCAGCCGGGTCAAGGAATTCCAGATCAAGCTCTCGGCGACCCCGACCTATTTCCACAAACCCGTCTCCGCGCTCAATTCCCATCGCGGGCAGGTGGTGCGCCCGAAACGCTGTAAATGGCTGAACTACGAAGGGGAGGTTGCAATAGTCATCGGACGGCGCTGCCGCAACATCTCCCAGCGCGAGGCGGGCGACTACATCCTGGGCTATACCGTCGCCAATGATTTCGGGCTGCACGACTTTCGCGACACCGACGCCGGTTCGATGCTGCGGGTCAAGGGCAGCGACACGCTCTGTCCGCTGGGGCCGGGCCTCGTGACCGGATGGGACTTCCGCAACAAGTACCTGCGCACCTTTGTGAACGGTCAGCTGAAGCAGGATGGCAATACCTCGGAAATGACCTGGGACATGCACTATCTGGTCGCCGATATCGCTCGGAATATCACGCTGGAGCCCGGCGACGTGCTGCTCTCCGGCACGCCCGCCAATTCACGGCCCGTCCAGCCCGGCGATGTCGTCGAGGTCGAGGTCGAAGGCTTGGGGCGGCTTACCAACACCATCGTCGAGGGACCGGAGCCGATCCGCGAGGACATCGGCGCCCAGCCGACCGAATCCGAGGAGGTGCGGTCGACGGCGCTAGGTGGCGATTGGGAGTTTCGCGGCATCCGGCCGCCCAAGAAGCCGGGGAGCTGAGGGAGAGGCCGGCATGTCGAAG
>DATBBO010000657.1:0-6296 GCA_036270995.1 Dongiaceae bacterium
ATTCGACATGCCGCGCCATTCCTCCTTCTGCGGGCGGTTCCTGCGCCATGGCGACTGGGGGCGCGATCGCGTCCTGCGCCTGGTGCGGCGCGACCGGGCGCGATACGGCAACGCCTATATTCACGACCGCATCCAAGTCGAGGGCGTGATCAGGCCGCTGAAGAGCCCCGTTCTGCACGAAGCGATCTTCGATCTCGAGCACGCGCTCTGGCGCATGAACTACTATTCGACCCAGACAGCGCGCGAGCGCCACGATGCCGGCCGCAGGGCCTCGATCCTCTCGGCCATCGGCCACGGCCTATGGATGTTCCTGAGGAATTACGTCGTCTATGGCGGCTTTCGCGACGGGCGCGAGGGCTTTTTCCAGGCGCTGACGGCCGCCGAAGGCTCCTTCTACCGCTACGCCAAGCTCACTCAGCTGAACCGGCAAAAAGAGCAGGGCCCGACGAGGTAGTCCCCGCCAGGACCCGATCAATCCGCTCGATCATCATCGCCGCGCTCAAGCGGGTCATGCAGCGATGATCGTAGGGACAGCGCCGGATGGTGCGGATGTAGCAGGGCGAGCACGGCACCTCGACGCGCACCACGGCCTCCGGCCGGCCATAGGGGCCGGTGCGAATCGGGCTCGTCGGCCCGAAGGCGCTGACCAGCGGAAGGCCGAGCGAGACGGCCATGTGCATCGGGCCCGAATCGTTGGTCACGCAGATCGCGGCGCGGCGCATGATGGCGGCGGTGACGGAGAGACGGGTCTGATCGCAGATGTCGACCGCCGCCGGGAAGGCTGCCGCCACCGCGGCATTCTGCGGCCTGTCGCGGCCGGCGCCTGCCAGCAGGATGGCGTAGCCGCGCTCGTGGAGATGGCGGGAGACCTCGACAAAGCCCTCGGGGCTCCAATGCTTGGTTTCCCATTGGGTGCCTGGGAAGATCATCGCGAAAGGACGCCCGGCGAGATCAAGGCGCGCCAGCAGCCCTTCCGCCTCCGCTTCGGCCTCCGGCGGAATGTGGATGGTGAAATCGGGCGGCCCGGCGGCGAAGCCCAGCAGATCACCCAGCCACAGATTCCGGTCGGCCGCATGCCAATCCATGGTGGGAACCGGAATGTGATGGGTGTAGGAAAATCGCGCCCCTTCTCTGGTGCGGGCGAAGCCGATGCGAACCGGTGCTCCGCTCGCGAGCACGAAGATCGCCGTGCGTAGCTGGCCGTGCATGTCCAGGACGAGATCATAGCCGCGCCGGCGCACCTCCCTGAGGACGCCGGTCATCGCCATGGTTCCGGCCCAGCTGCGCCCGAACTCCCGGCGCGGATAGAGCAGGATGTCGGAGACTCCCGGATGCCAGCGCACCAGATCCGCGCAGGCCGGGGTGATCAGCCAGTCGATTTGGCTGGCGGGATAGCGATCCCTGAGCTTCGTCAGCACCGGCAGGGTGTGGATGACGTCTCCGACCGCGGAGAGCTTGATGAGCAGGATGCGGCCAAACTCTCGGGCATGCAGGTCGCTCCAGCGAGCGTCCCGAGGAACGGAAACTGTGGCCTGCATTAGAGCGAGGGTGCGGGCAGGATATTCTTGACCAGTGCCGAGAGGCGGTGGCGCATCAGCTCGCGTCGGACCACCGCCTTGTTCGTGATCCAGTTGAACTGCACCGCGCGACGCTCGCCGATGAAAGGCGTGTGGCCGTGATAGGAGTTCGGCCCGCGCCGGAAGGCGACGAGCGTTCCATGGTCCGGCGGCACCTCGACGATGCTATCGTCCAGGTCCTCTGCCGAGCGCAGCAGGCGAAACCTTCCGCCGGGATCGGTCCATGGCGGATTGAGATAGATCAGGACCGTGATGATCTTGGTTTCGCTGTCGGTATGGATATTCCCGTCGCGCGTCGTGCAGCGTCCGCGCACGGTCGTCATGGTGGGGCGCCCGCTGAGGTCGAGGCCGAACTTCTCTTCGAAGGCCCGGCGAACCTCGGCGCCGTTCAGCTCCTCGACGAGCTCGCCAAAAGCCTTCCCGTAGCTAAGTACCTCGACGGGAAAGCTTCCGCCGCGGCGGACCTGCGGAAATGCCTGATCGATCGCCGGGCGCGCCTCGGCCCGCACGAAGTCGCGCACCACCAGAAAGTCGAAAGGCACCCGCGTCAGAGGACAGGCGCGGAAGGCCTCGAGATCGAGGAGTGTAGGCAGGGTGTCCTTCTCTTAAATCGCTTGGGTTCGCTGCCAGTATAGCGAAGCAGCAAGCGCTGCCGCAACTTTCTTACCCTGGGACGGCGGGCTCCCGAAAGTGGAGCTCAGGGGGCAGAGATCGCAGGAAGCGTGTTCGTTTCTTCTGCGGCGGCGTCGATGAGTTCCGCCAGATCCCTATCCGCGCCGGCCCCCGGCTCCCGAGCCAGGGGCGAAGGCGGCATGAGGCCCAGTGCGAAGACCTGCTCGGTCCGGTCGAGGCCGCGAATCGGATGGTGGCCCAGGGAAGCGTGAGCCTGCCCGGCCGCCCGGGCGAAGGCCTCCGACATCAGCAGCGGTACATCGAGCTCGCGGGTCAGGCGCTCGAGCCGCGAGGCGAAATTGACTGCCGGCCCGATGACGGTGAAGTCGAGGCGCCGGCGACCGCCGACATTGCCATAGGCGACGTCGCCCAGATGCAGCCCGAATCCGCCGGCGAGCTCCAGCTTGCCCTCGGCGCTCCGGCGGGCATTGAGCGCGGCCAGGCTCTCGAGTGCCGCCAAGGCCGCGCGAAAGGCCCTTTGGCAGGCCTCGTCGACCGAGCCGTCGACGGGGAAGATGGCGAGAAGTCCATCGCCCATGAATTTCAGGATCTCGCCTCCCTCCGCCTCGGTTGCATCGGCAAGGCACTCGAACCAGTCGTCGAGGACCGTGATGACGCTTTCCTGGGTCTCACCTTCGCTGAGCGTGGTGAAGCCCCTGATATCGGCCATGAAGATGGCGGCACCGATGGTCTCGATCTTGCCGCGCTCGATATGACCGCCATAGATCCGTTTGCCGGTTCGCCGGCCGACATAGGTCTCCAGCAGGTCGATGGCGATCCGGCGGAGCACGGAACGCTCCGCATAAGGGCTGATGAGGGCCGCCGCCATCTCCATCTCCGCAAGCTCGGACATGCCGAAGCCGCCGGGAGAGCGGGTGGCAAAGGACATGAAGGCGGTGCGCCGCTTGTCCAGGAAAGGCAGCGGAAAGATCACATAGTCCGTCGCACCATCCGCGCGCAGCTCCTCCAGCATCGGCAGATCGGGCGATGGCCGATCGAGCCGACGGCGAAACGGCCGGTCGGTCTCGTCGACGATCTTGACTGGGCTGTTGCGATAGTCCTGACCCAGGGAATTCGCCCTGTCGTTCCGGCGCACGGTCACCACGCCGTCGATCCAGGTGATCATCTTGCCGCTGGTCTCGGGGTGCAGGATTTCGAAGCCGATGGTAACCCGCCAGAGCGGCAGGCCCCGGCCTGTCAGCTCGCGGCAGAAGGACTGAAGGAGAGCATCCAAATGGCTATGGGCCGGCGCCTGGCGCGCCAGCCAATGGCCAAGGCCCGCGGTGCGGGCATGGGGGATATCCGGCGCCATGATGAGCATGATGTAGGCGCCATGCCGGGCATGTTCAACGCGCGTAGGTTCGGTTGCGGGCGGCGACCCCGGACAGCGTTGCGGGGAGTCCGGGCTAGTGCTTGGCCGGGGGCGCCGTCATATAGCTCGTGCTGTCGCCCTTGGGTCGGGCGGTTCCGATTGGCTCCCCCACCACCATGAAATAGACCGTCTCGGCGATGTTCGTGGCGTGATCGCCGATGCGCTCGATGTTCTTGGCGATGAAGAGCAGATGGGTGCAGGAGCCGATGTTGCGCGGGTCTTCCATCATATGGGTCAGCAGCTCGCGGAACAGGCTGCTATAGGTCTCGTCCAGCTCCTCATCCGCCTGCCAGGCGCGCAGCGCCTTATCGGCATTGCGCTCGGCATAGGCGGCCAGCGTGTCGCGGATATTCTGCTGGGCGAGCCAGCCCATGCGCGGCAGGGAGGCGGGCAGCTTGAAGGGCGGAGTCTGGGACAGTGCCACGACGCGCTTGCCGATATTGGCCGCGTAGTCTCCGATGCGCTCCAGATCGCTGGAGATCTTGAGAGCGGCGACAATCTCGCGCAGATCGCTCGCCATGGGCTGGCGCAGCGCCAGCAGGCGCACGACCTGGGCGGTGGCATGCTGCTCCAGCTCGTCGATCCGGGCATCGTCCAGAACGATCTGATGACCGAGATCGGCGTTGCGGCGGACGAGCGCCTGCACAGCGTTCTGCAACTCACCTTCGGCGAGGCTGCCCATCTCGGCGATCCCGTGCTGCAGCCTCTTCAACTCTTCGTCGTAGGACTTGACGGTGTGTTCCAGGGTCATGGGACGCCTCCTCGCCGGCCTCAGCCGAAGCGCCCGGTGATGTATTGCTGCGTCTGCTCCCGGGCCGGGTTGGTGAAGATCTGCTCCGTCTCGCCGAACTCGATCAGCTCGCCCAGATACATGAAGGCCGTGAAATCCGCAGTCCGCGCGGCCTGCTGCATGTTGTGGGTGACGATGACGATGCAGTAATCGGTTTTCAGCTCGTCGATCAGCTCCTCGACCTTGGAGGTGGAGATCGGGTCGAGCGCCGAGCAGGGCTCGTCCAGCAGCAGCACCGAAGGTCTGACCGCCACGCCGCGGGCGATGCACAGCCGCTGCTGCTGGCCGCCGGAGAGGCTGAGGCCACTCTGCTTCAGCTTGTCCTTGACCTCGGTCCAGAGCGCCGCCCGGCGCAGCGCCGCCTCGACGCGGGCATCCATCTCGGAACCGCTCAGCTTCTCGTAGAGGCGGATGCCGAAGGCGATGTTGTCATAGATCGACATGGGAAAGGGCGTCGGCTTCTGGAACACCATGCCGATGCGCGCCCGCAGCAGATTCAGATCCTGCTTGGGCGAGAGGATATTCTGGCCGTCGAGAAGGACCTCGCCCGTCGCCCGCTGTTTGGGATAGAGGTCGTAGATCCGGTTCAGCACCCGGAGCAGTGTCGATTTGCCGCAGCCGGACGGGCCGATGAAGGCGGTGACCTTCTTATCATGCAGCGCGAGGTTGATGTCCTTCAGCGCCTTATGCTGGTCATAGAAGAAGTTCAGGTTGCGGATGCTGACCTTGTCCACCAGGGTCTCCGCGTGTGGGATGGGCTTGCGGACGCCTGCAGTGGAGATGCTGACGGTCGGGGTCGATTCCGGCATCGCGGTGCTCATGGTCATCCTTTCGACACGGCCGCAAGGGCGCGGGCGACGATGTTGAGGATCAGGATCGTGACAGTGATGATCAGCGCGCCGCCCCAGGCGAGGGCCTGCCAATCGTCATAGGGGCTGAGGGCAAACTGGAAGATCGTGACCGGCAGGCTCGCCATCGGCGCGTTGAAGTCGGTGCTCCAGAACTGGTTGTTCAAGGCCGTGAAGAGCAGCGGCGCAGTCTCGCCGCTGACGCGCGCCACCGCCAGCAGGATACCGGTGATGATGCCGTTGCGCGCCGCGCGATAGGCGATCGTCACGACCACTTTCCACATCGGCGTGCCCAGGGCCGCCGCTGCCTCGCGCAGCCCGTTCGGCACGAGATTCAGCATATCCTCCGTCGTGCGCACGATGACGGGAATCGCGATCACCGCCAGCACGACGATGCCGGCCCAGGCGGAGAAATGGCCCATCGGGACCACCAGCACCTCGTAGATGAAGAGGCCGACGACGATGGAAGGCGCGCTCAGCAGGATGTCGTTGATGAAGCGGATGGTCTCCGCGAGCGGGCCCTCCTTGCCGTATTCGGCGAGATAGGTGCCGGCCAGCATGCCGATCGGCGTGGCAACGACGGTGGCGCCGATGGTCAGCACGATGCTGCCGAAGATCGCGTTCAGAAGGCCGCCTTTGTCGCCGGGGGGCGGCGTCATTTCGGTGAAGATCTGCAGGTTGATGGCGCTGATCCCGTTATAGATCAGCGTCGCCAGGATCCAGACCAGCCAGACGAGGCCGAAGGCCGCGGCGGCGGTGGCGATGGTGAGCGCCATCGAGTTCACCAGGCGGCGGCGGGCGTAGAGCATGTTCTCCCTCCCCTCGCCTATTTCTTGCCCTGGCGATCGAGCCGCATCAGCATGAGCTTTGCGGCCGCCAGAATGAAGAAGGTGATGACGAACAGGATCAGGCCGAGGGCGATGAGCGAAGAGGTATAGAGGTCGCCCACCGCCTCGGTGAATTCATTGGCAATGGTGGCGGAGATGGTCGTGCCCGGCGCCAGGATCGACCTGGCGACCCGGTGGGCGTTGCCGATG
>DATBBO010000658.1:0-10408 GCA_036270995.1 Dongiaceae bacterium
CAGCACATCGTCCGGCGTGAAGAGATTGGGGGCTGCGGGATCCAGTACCGGCTGCAGATTGGCGTAGCCGAGGCCGTCGCGGCGCCAGCGGCCACCTGTAGCCAGGATCACATGCCGGCAATCCATGCCAGCGATATCGGCAGCGCTCAGCCGGCTCTCCAGGAAGACCTCCACATTGGGAAGGCGCTCGATCTGCCCGAGACGGTAGTCGCGCACCCGCGCCCAGCTGGCGAGGCCCGGCAGCCGGCTCTCCAGCGCGACGCGGCCGCCCAGCTCGCGGCGCGCCTCGGCCAGCATGACCCGATAGCCGCGCTTGCCGAGAGTCATGGCGCATTCGAGCCCGGCCGGACCGCCACCCACCACGAGCACCACCTCCTCGGCATGAGCCTTCGCCGGCGGCACACGCTCGGGATGCCAGCCGCGGCGATACTCCTCGCCCATGGTCGGGTTCTGCGTGCAGCGGATGGGCACGCCCATGTTGTCATGGGCGCGGCAGATGTTGCAGCCGATGCATTCGCGGATCTCGTCCTCGTGCCCCTCGGCGATCTTGCGCGGCAGCCAGGGATCGGCAATGGAGGGCCGGGCCGCACCGATGAGGTCGAGCACACCGCGGCGGATCTGCGAGACCATCAGATCCGGCGAGGTGAAGCGGCCAACGCCGACCACGGGCTTGGAGGTCAGCTTCTTCACCTCGGCGACATAGGGCTCCTGGAACGCCTCCTCGGAGAAGCGCGCACTCATGGAATCGTTCTCGACATAGGAGATGTTGACGTCCCAGAGATCAGGAAGCTCCGCCAGAAGTGCGACCACCTCGCGCCCTTCACGCGAGAAGGTGACCCCCTCCTCGCCCAGGAGCTCGTCCATGGCGAGGCGAACGGCGATCGCGCATCTGTCACCGGCGGCCTCTTTCGTCACCTCGATCATCTCGCGCAGCAGCCGGGCGCGGTTCGCGATCGATCCGCCATACTCGTCTCCGCGGCGGTTCCAGCGCGGCGAGATGAACTGGAAGGGCAGATAGCCATGGCCGGCATAGCAATAGACGATGTCGAAGCCGGCCTGCCGCGCCCGCCTGGCGGCTGCGGCCTGCCAGCGCAGAAAGGCGCGGATATCGCTTTTGTCCATGGCGCGCGTCTGCTGCGGGAAGAGGTAATGGTTGGGTCCGCCCGAGGGCGAGAGGCTCACCTCCCGGCTCGCGCGGTTGGGTGTTTTCAGGCCGCCATGCCAGAGCTCCACCCCGGCAAGCGCGCCATGGGCGTGAATGCCCTCGGCGATCGCCGCAAGCAGCGCCATGTCGCGCTCGTCCCACAGGCTCGCCATGCGATAAGGGCCGTCATCGGAGGTCGGATGGATGGAGCAGTATTCCGTATTGACCACGCCCCAGCCGCCCTCGGCCTTGATCTCGCGCAGCCGCCGCAGGCTGCCGGGGAAATCGATGCCCATGCCGGTGCAGTGAGGCACCTGGTAGAAGCGGTTCGGCGCCGTCACCGGACCGATGCGCACCGGCTCGAACAGGATGTCGTAGCGCGGGTTGCGTACCGGCGATGCTTCCTGATGGGGAATCGCGGCCTCGGGGCTCATCACATGAACTCGCGCGGGATGGAATTGCGGTAGCTGCGGGCGAAGACGGACTTGCCGTCCTCGAAGGCCTCGATCTTCGCCGCCATCTCGAAGCTCTCCCTGGTCGCGCTCAGCTCCGTCACCGTCTCGATACGGCAGCGATGTCCGGCGCTGGCGAAGCCCGCCTTGCCCTCGATGCGGGCACGCGCCGAGAGCGGATCGTCAGGGCTGATCTCGTAGGTCTCCGCCAGCACCGCATCGTCCTCGATACCGATATCGAGGATCTCGCCGGCGCCATAGTCGAGCCCCATCTCGATCCGTCGGAGATTCTCGCCGAGATCGTCGCTGATGCGGCGCCAGCTTTTCCCTGGCCTCGTCTCGCGATAGGCGATGGGTGGCGGGGCGAGCGCAGACTCGAAGAGGAGCAGATCCGCATCCTCGGGGCGCGGCGGACGCTGCGGCAAGATCAGCCGGCTTCCCTCGGTCGAGGTCGAGAGGGTCGCATTGTCGGGCGCGGGCCAGACGATGGGCCAATGGGCCGTCGCCAAAGCGAGCCGCAGCCGGTGGCCCGCGGAAATGCGCCGCGCGATATCGTTCAGCTTCAGCCTGACCTTATAGAAGCGCCCCGGCTCCAGTGCCGCAGGATGCTCATGGCTGTCGCGATGGGTGAGGTTCAGCGGCGCATAGGTTACGAGGGCCGAGGTCCCGTCAGGCGCCACATCGCAGAGCCGCGCCGTGAGATGGGCCTGGGGCCGGTCGGAAGCTAAAGTGAGCTCCACCTCCGGCGCACCGAGAATCTCGATATCCTCCCCCAGCGGCGGAGAATCGAAGCAGAGCGTGCACCCATCCTCGACCCGCTGGTCCAGCGGCAGGTCCGGGCTTTCGCCGCCATAGCCGCCCCAGCGGCCGCAATCCGTGCCGGCGATCTGGGGCGAGCGGTGCTGGAAGATATGGGCGCTCGCCGGCGCCGCCTCGGCAAGCCCCGTCTCGGCCAGATGAAATGCGCGCGGCGTGATCCGCGGCGAGGGCCAGGTCGCCTCGGCGACCCAGCGGCCGGGATGCTCGGCGAACCACGGACGCGGCGGCTTCGGCTCCAGCATCCAGACCCGGTAGATGGGCTCCGCCATGATCCCGGTATCGATGCCCTTCAGCCAGTGGTCCCACCAGCGCACGGCCTCCTGGAGATAGCCGATGGCAGGGCCCGGGGCACTCAGATGCGGATAGGCATGGGTCCAGGGGCCGACCAGTCCCTTGCGCGGGCAGGACAGCCCCGCCAAGAGCCGCGGCACGGCGTTGGAATAGCTGTCGTCCCAACCGCCGATGGCGTAGACAGCGCAGGTGATGGCCTCGTAATTCTCGCAGACGGAGCCGTGCTTCCAATAGGCATCGCGACGCTGATGGGCGAGCCATTGCGCAAGCCAGGGCCGATGGGCCTCGAGCCGCGCCAGCCAGATCTCCCGCCATTTCTCCCCGACGAGCTGCGGGTCCGGCGGCAGCGCGCCCCAGGTGAAGCGGTCGGCGCTCCAGGACGGGTGCTCGTTGATCAGGCAACCGCCCATGAAGTGAATATCGTCGGCATAGCGATCGTCGGTCGAGCAGAGGGTGATGATCGCCTTCAGCGCCGGCGGCCGGAGTGCTGCAACCTGGAGCGAGTTGAAGCCGCCCCAGGAGATGCCGGTCATGCCGACGCTGCCGCTGCACCAGGGCTGGCGCGAGAGCCAGTCGACGATCTCCACGCCATCCTGCTGCTCGCGCGCCGTATACTCGTCGCTCAGCAGCCCCTCGGAATCGCCGCTGCCGCGAATATCGACCCGGACGCAGGCATAGCCCTGACCCGCGATCCATGGATGCATGCGGTGGTCGCGGTAGATCGTGCCGTCGCGCTTGCGATAGGGAATCATCTCCAGGATCGCCGGCACGGGATGACGCTCGGCATCCTCGGGCAGCCAGATCTTCGCCGCCACCCGCACGCCGTCCGACAGCGGGATATAGCTGTTCTCCACCAGCCGGATGCTGCGCGGGCCGCTGCCGTCCATTCATTCCTCCGCCGAGAGCCCAGAACTAGCGCAAGCCGGTCTCTGGAAGAAATTCATAATTCATGGCAAGTTCATGAGGGTATCTCATATAGGAGAAAGGCCGTGGCAACGGGGCTGGACGTCAAGCTGCTGCGCATACTGGTCGCGATCGATCGCCATGGCTCGCTGACCCGGGCGGCCGAGGCCCTCGGCATGACGCAATCGGCCCTCAGCCACCACATCAAGGATAGCGAACGACGGATGGCGGTGGAGATCTTCCATCGGGTCGGTAAGCGCCTGCGCTTCTCTGCCATCGGGGAGGAGCTGCTCCAGGCGGCCAAAACGGTCGCCGGGGAGATCGATCGCATCGAGGCAGATCTCGCCCTCTTCCGGGAAGGCTATGGCCCGATCGTGCGGGTCGGCAGCGGCGCCTATGGCTGCGAGGAGTGGCTGCCGGATTTCATCCGCGATCTCGGCCGCAGCGCCGGCCGCGACGGGCCGCGCTTCGCCATCGAGATCCTCATGGGCGGCCTCGCCTTCCCGCCGGTCAATGCCGTGATCGACGGTCAGATCGACATCGCCATTTGCGGCGGCGCGATCGCCGACCGCCGGGTGCGCGCCGTCAAGCTCTTCGATGACGAGCTGGTGGCTCTGCTGCCCGCGGGTCACACTCTCGCGGCGCGGCCCTATCTGGAGCCGGCGGATTTCCGCGACGAGGTCCAGCTCAGCTATTCGGCCGTCGCCGAGAAGGGCTTCGAGGATGACCGCTTCTTCCGTCCGGCCCGTGCCATGCCGAAACGCTGGCTGCGGGCGGGCGATGTGAGCACGATCATCGCGATGGTGCGCCGGGGCCTGGGCGTCTCGATCCTCAGCCGCTGGGCGGTGGCCAAGCAGGTCGCCGCCGGCGGGCTGGCGATCAAATCGCTGGGCCGCCAGGGTCTTGCCACCGACTGGCAGGCTGTACTGCGGGCCGGCGAGCCCAAAGAATCGCCGGCCGGCCAGGCGGCGAGCCTGTTGGCGGATTGGTGGCGCAAGCGGCTCAGGCGGGCGCCCGCAAGTGGACCGAGAGCAGGCAACCGAATTCCTTCGGGAAGTCGCTGCTGATCCTCGCGTGGACCTTGCCCTGCTTGTCGAAGAAGCGGCCGCGCTCGGCGATGGGAAATACCCCCTCATGCCAGATATCGGGATGGATATAGACGCCGCAGCTGCCGTCGAAATAGAAGGTCTTGAACTGCTCCGGTCTCAGATCGTCGCCCGGCAGGGCCAAGGGAACGACAAAGGGCGTGCCGTCGAGCGGGAAGAAGAGCTGGCCGCCATCGGGATGGTAGTTGGCATGCCAGAGCAGGAGGTGCTGACGCTCGCAATCAGCCGCTGCCTCCGAGGCGCGTGAAGGCTCCTGCGACCACCCCATGAGATAGGAGCTGCCGACCGCATCATTGCGCCCATAGAGCACCTCGCCCTTCCACCAGAAGGAAAAGATTCCCTCGGTGGTGCCGCCCTCGTCGCCGGTGTCGCTGTCGACCGGACGCCAGCCCTTCGCCGGCCAGCGCACGATCTCGACGGGGTGATTGTTCGGGTCGAAGACGAGCTGGCCATAGCCGGCGAGGCTCTCGGGCGTGGCGAGGACAAGGGGAGCCTCGACCAGCCGGAGGCCCGGCGGGATCGACGGCACGGTGAGATTCTTGAGCGCTCCAGTGTTCTGCATCCTGGCTCCCTTTCCCGGCTGACCCGCAGCCGGATAGCACGGCCCGGAAGTCAGCGATGTGCCAAGGCGGCGGGCGGTATTGCTTGCGCCTTGCTGCCGGGACAGGAGCGGATGATAAGGTCGCCGGCGGTGATGTCCACCTGTCGACCGCCGGCATCCTGAGTTCCGCCCGCAAGACGGCAAGAAAACCGACCGTGCAGATGACATATGCCTGCAACAACGATGTCGTATGCAGGAGGGATGCAAAGCGACTCGCGCGTTGTCCGATTGGAGGAGTCGATCCATCCGGCTCTTCTGCCCATGCCGGATTTCAGCTATGCCTCGGATGAGGTCGGGCCCTTCGCCCAGCGACTCATCCGGGCGATCGAGAAGCTGACCGGCCAGCCCCTGATCCGCCGCCTCTACGAGCAGTACCGGCTGCTGCAGCGGCCGCCGGAGCTGTTCTGGCAGGATGCCATCACCGCCCTCAGGCTCGATGTGCGGCTCAGTCGCGATCCAGCCCGGATCCTGCCGGCGCAGGGGCCGCTCGCTCTCATCGCAAATCATCCCTTTGGCGTCGTCGACGGCATGATCCTCTGCTGGATGGTCTCCCGCATCCGGTCGGACTACATGATCATGACTCACAGCATTCTCTACCGTGCGCCGGAGGTGAGGCCCCATGTTCTGCCGGTCGATTTCACCGGAACCCGCGAGGCACTGGAAACCAATATCCGCTCCCGCGCCCAAGCCCTGAAGCTCCTGGAACGCGGGGGCGTTCTGATCGTCTTCCCCGCCGGCGCGGTCGCCAAGTCCAGGACCTTCCACGGACCGGCGCAGGAACTGGACTGGGGGCCGCTCGCCGCCAAGCTGATTCTGCGCAGCGGGGCCGACGTGCTACCGGTCTTCTTCAACGGCCAGAACAGCCGCATGTATCAGGTCGCCGCCAAGCTCCACCAGACCCTGAAGCTCTCGTTGCTATTCCACGAGGTCAGCAACAAGATCGGCGCGCGCATCGATGTCTCCATCGGCGATGTGATCTCGCAGGAGAAGCTCCGCTCGATCGGCGATTCGAAAGCGGTCACGGCCTTCCTCAGGCAATCGACCTGGGACGCACGCCTCAAGGCCTGATCCGCAGGGCTGCCGTGCAAAGCGTGCGCTTGGCAGGTATTGCCGGGCGGTTCAGGATCGGCCCCTCGAGTTCGGGGGGAAGAGCGATATGGCGCGGGCTGACGCGGCCGAGCGGGGCCATCTTGGCGAAAGCCGCCCCAATGAACGGCTGAAGGGCATATTCTTCGTCGCCGCCGCCGCGCTGATCTTCACCTTCCAGGACGTGATCATCAAGCTGGTCAGCGGTCGCTATCCTCTTGCCGAAGCGCTCACGATCCGATGCTTCGTCGCCTTCATTCCGATCCTGGTCCTGATCCATCTCGATGGCGGCCTCTCCCGGCTTCGCGCCCGCTGGTCGCCCGCGGTCATGCTGCGGGGCCTCATGATGCTGGGCAGCTACACCTGCTACTACCTGTCGCTCGCTGCGTTGCCGCTAGCCACAGCTGTCGCACTCTTCTTCTCCAGCCCGCTCTTCATCGTGGGGCTTGCCGGCCCGATGCTGGGCGAGCGCGCGGGCCTCGTGCGCTGGCTCACGATCCTGGTGGGATTCGGCGGCGTGCTGATCGTGAGCCGCCCGAGCGGCGTGGCGATCCAGCCTGCCGTCCTGCTCTCCCTCGGCGCCGCCCTCTGCTACGCCCTTGCCCAGCTCATGACACGATGGCTCGGTCCAGGCGAGCGGGCCTCGATCATGACCTTCATCCAGAACGTGGTGTATCTCGCCGTCGCCGGAACCATGGGCCTGGTCGCAGGGCGTGGCCAATTCGCCGCATCGGCCGATCCCAGCCTGCAATTTCTGCTGCGCGCCTGGGTCTTTCCCGTACCCACCGATCTCGCGCTCATCGCCTCCACCGGCTTCATCGCGGCCGCGGCCGGCTGGCTGCAGACCCAGGCCTATCGCATCGCGCCGGTCAATGAGGTGGCGCCCTTCGAATACAGCGCCATTCCCTGGGCGACCTTCTGCGGCCTCGCGATCTGGGGCGAGATGCCGAACGCCTCCACTCTGTGCGGGATCCTCGTCATCACCGGCGCCGGCGTCTATTTGCTGCGCCGGCCTCGCCGCCGGCGATAGCGCAAGCCATCAGGGCGTCGGCATCGTCACGGTCATATAGGGCGCGGTCGGCTTATCTCCCGCCCCGAAGGGGCCGGGGACCTTGTGCTTCACCGGCGGCAGGCTCTGGAGATAGGCCGCCATCGCATCGGCATCCTCGGGCGTCAGCTTCGCGAAGGAATGCCAGGGCATGATCGGGGCGAGGATCCGGCCGTCGGGGCGTTCGCCACGGGTGATCGCCATGACGATCTGCTCCCGCGTCCAGCCGCCAAGCCCCGTATCGGGATCGGGCGTGAGATTCGGTCCATAGAAATAACCGAGCCCGGGAATCGCGAAACCGATATCCGAGCCGCCGAGAAAATGCGCCATGTCCGGCTTGCCCACCAGCGAGCCGTTGGTGTGACAGTCCGTGCAGGAGATTACGGCAACCAGATATCTGCCGCGCTCGAGATTAGGGTCCCCCGCCCTCGCCCCCGCGCTCCAGACTCCCATGGCCGCGACAGCCAGGAGCGCGGCCCCGATCCACATCTTGCTCATGCCATCCTCAATCTTGTCAGATGCCCTCGCCCGGCGCCGGCGCGATCTTAGCCGATGGCCGTCCCGGCGGCACCCGAAATGGTAGAGAAACGCGGAATCAGCGGGTGGGCGTCTGCAGGATCCGGTCGATCGCCGACAGGATCTCCTCGAGCGGGCTGAGCTTGCTCAGAATCGCGTCGGCACCGACCTCTGCGGCCGATGGAGCAGGCCCATGCAAGGGAGCCGCGCCCGAGACCGCGACGATCCGCAGGCTGCGGCTCATTTGGCGAAGCTTGCGGATGACCTCCCCGCCATCGACGCCGGGCATGCGCATATCCGTGATGACCAGATCCGGCTGCCGGCTGTGGAAGCGCTCGAGGCCTTCCGGGCCGTTCACCGCCTCGATGATCTGATGCCCGCCGTCTTCGAGGATCTGGCGCAGCACGCCGCGATAGAACGCGTCATCATCGATGAGAAGGATCAGCGCCACGCAGGAGCCTCGAGAGCCGTTCGCAGGGTTCAGTGTTACTCACGGCTGGGGCAGCCGGCCAGCGCCATGATAGGGTGCAGGCAAAACTAGCGCTTGCAGGAGGATCACCTTCTCCCATAGCAATCTGGGGGGAACATCCGTCCGAGGGGAAGATATGACTGACTGTCGGGAAGAGGAAGCATCGCGGCGCCACCGGCCCGTGCGCCGGACGGCCGGGTCGATCGGCCTGCAGATCGGCCTCCTCGGAGGCCTGCTGGGCCTCGCGGCCTGCGCCGGAGACAGCTCGATGAGCCAGCAGGACCTCTCCCTCGCCTGCGAGATGCACAAATGCGATTGCGCGTCCGACACCAGCACCTTCGAGGCCGGCATCGCGGTGCAGTGGCAGCTCGACGGCTCGGCTTCCTGCAAGAAGGGCTATCACCTGCGCATGATCGACCTGCCGCCGAGCTCGAAGATGGTCACCTGATCCCGCTCAGTACCACTGGGAGAGCTCGATCGTCACCCCTTCCGGCCCGGCAAGGAACACCAGCTTCCTGCGGTGGAAGTCCAGAACCTCGTTGCGGGCGGAGAAGCCGTTCGCCGTCATCCTGGCCAGCACCGCCTCGAGATCCTCCACGGCAAAGCAGATGTGATTGAAGCCGATCTTGCTGAGATCCCGTATCTGAGGATCCTCCTTCGCCTCGGGCTTCAGATAGTGCAAGAGCTGGATCTCCGTCCGCGGCACAACACCCTCGGCCACCAGGGTCACATGCTCCGCCTCGATTCCTGGGACACCCATATACTTGGCGAAGGTCTCGCCGCTGATGACGACCGAGACGGCCTCCTTGAAGCCGAGCAAGCCGAAGAAGCGCTTTGCCTCCGCGACATCCTTGACCACGATGGTCATGTGATCGAACCGTTGGATCATGCCGCCCCCTTCCCGGACTGCCCCCATCATTCCACAGGTCACCGTCTCGGGCGCCACGCGGTCAAGCGCGAGGCGCCGAGCGGCTGCGCCTTCCCCTCGATAGCGAGACACTAGCACCTTCGGCGCGCGTGAACCATTCGTTCCACTTGCCAGAATATTTGTTTCGCCCGATGATCCGGGTTGAGCATCGGGAACCGCATGCAACCGAAGCAGACCTTCGAGGAGCTGAAGCAGGAGATCTCGGCCCAGCACGCCAAGCTCAGCCGCCGGCTGCGCCAGATCGCCGAATACGCCATCGCCGAGCCGGATCATACGGCGCTAGAGACCGTCGCCGCCATCGCCGCCAAGGCCAATGTGCCGCCCTCGAGCCTGATCCGCTTCGCCAAGCATTTTGGCTATGACGGCTTCACTGACATGCAGCGGGTCTTCCGCTCGCGGCTGATCGACCGTGCCTCGACCTACAGCCAGCGCATTCACGAATCCGGCACCAGCCGTCCGCCCGATCTCGGCTCGCCCAGCGGCGTGCTCAGCCAGTTCGTCGCAGCCGATGTGGCAGCGCTCCAGCGCCTCGGCCACGAGGCGCGGCCGCAGGACCTGGCCCGGGCGATCGAAATCCTGGCCTCGGCCCGGCTGATCGGCCTCGTCGCCCAGCGCCGGTCCTTTCCCATAGCGGCATATCTCTTCTATGCCCTCAGCCATCTCGGGCGCGAGGCGCTGCTGATCGACGGGCTCGGCGCCATGCAGGGCGAGCAGGTTCAACTCCTTGGCAAGGAGGATGCGGTGATCGCCGCCAGCTTCCCGCCCTATGCGCCGGAGACCCTCTCCATCGTCACGACCGCCCGCGAGCACGGCGCCAAGATCATCGCCATAACCGATCCGGCGCTGAGCCCGCTCGCCCTTCAGGTCGATGTCTGCTTCGAGATCGAGGACGGCCAGATTCAGGGCATCCGCTCGCTTGCCGCCCCGCTCTGCCTGGCCGTCTCCCTCGTGGTCGGTCTCGGCCGCCAGCTCGCGGCCAAGGCCAAGCGCCGGCGCGGGCGCGCCGCCGCGGAATAGACGCCGCGGGAATAGACGACTGGCGGTT
>DATBBO010000659.1:0-10825 GCA_036270995.1 Dongiaceae bacterium
GTCTTGGAACGGCACGTCGATGATCTCGTGACCTTTGCCCTTCAGCCAGTCGACGATTCCGGGTTCGGTGCAGGCAAGGCAGACGGCGGTGAGCTTGGGCGCGATCGGCACGACCATCAGATCGATATGGACGTAGTACTCGTCGAAGAAGGCAAGCCGCGTCTCCCAGCCCTCCTTCTTGAACCAGCTCTCGACCTGGCGCGCGCCCTCCTCCTGGGTGCGCGCACCCCCACAGCCGATGAGCACGCAGCCTTCCTCGATGACATCGAAATCGCCACCCTCGAAAGTGCCGGCGGTGACCATGTCGTAGATCGGGATCCCGAGGCGCTCATAGGTGCGGATGGCGGCGTAGTTCTCGCCCCGGCGCCACCAATTGGCCATGGCGGTGATGACGGCGCCATAGGGCGTCATGACGCTGGAGTCGCGGGAATAGACCTGCATGGGCAGCTCGGGCTCGGGATGATGCCAATGCACCGTCACGCCGAAATGCTCATAGGCCGCGGTCAGCTCCTTATGCTGGGCCTGGGCGACCTGGATGTTGGAGGGGTTCTCGCGCAGGTGCTTGCGGGAGAGGGAGCTGGTGGCGAGATGGCGCAGATGGGCCGGCGATCCCAGCAGCACGTCGCTCAGGGGATCGGTCTCGTTGCGGAAGCCCCAATGGGTCAAGGGCTTCGTCCCGCCCGCGGGATTGCGGCGCTGGAGTGAGAAAGGTTCGGCGGTGATGCGTTCCTGAAGCGTCATGGCTCTCTCCCTGGTCAGGAAATTGGGGTCAGAAATTCTCGGTTGTCGGAATCCACCACTCGCGCCCGCGCGGGGTGGTCACGTATTCCGGCCAGCGGAAACCGATCGGCGCCGGATAGTCGCAGAGCGGTGGAATCCATTTCTTCCCGCCGACGCCGCCCTCGGTGCGCTCGACGAACTCGCGATGCGCCGCCGCACGCGCGCCGTCATCCTCGAGCAGGCGCAGCGCCGTCAGCGCCACGCATTTGGCCGCGCTCTCGACCATCGGATCGATGGTGAGCGGAATTCCGCCCAGGGCATTGGCGACCCAGGCGGGATAGCGGAAGCCCGGCGCGGCCTTCAGCGCCGGCCGCGCGATATAGACCCGCGAGGTCGGCGTGTGCCAGCACATGTCGGTGTAGTCGTCGGAGGTCGAGTTCGCCTGGGAAGGCGGCAGATCGCGGCGCAGAATTTTCTCCGCCTCCTCCGGCTGGGTCAGGTGCTCGATCTCCTCGAGAAATGGCCGCTCCATCGGTGCGAGGCCCAGATTGGCCTGGATCTCGCGGGCGATCTTGCGCGCCGCCTCGCCCCATTTGGGCGCGCCGGCAGCGGCGAGGGATTCGAAGGTGATCTGCGCCATGGCGTGATTGGGCAGGCCCGGCCGCGACTTGCAGACCCAGTGGCGCTCGTATCGGCACTGGGTCATGGCGGCAGCCGCGGCGGCATTGCGGTCGAGCACGGCGGTCACCTGCTCCGCCATCTCGATGGTGGGAACGCGCATGAGGTACTGGATCTCCGCCAGCCCGGCGGGGAGATTGTCCGCCGTCGCCTGGCCCGCGGTCAGGATCGCCTCGCTGATGGACCAGCCGCCCTGATGCGGCAGCATGGAATCGCGCAGCGATTTCGAGCTTTGATACATGAGCATCAGGGCGTCATTGGCGCCGGGCGCACGCACGCCGGAATGGGCCTGCGGGATGGGCGAGGCCGTGCCGCCATCCTTTCGCTCCTGGGCCAACCAAGCTTCGGGCTCCTCGCAGAGGAAGCGATAGATCATCGCGTAGGCGGCGCCGCAATGGGTGTTCCAGCGCACGGTGTTGCAAAGCGGCAGCATGTAGAAGGGATGGAAGGAGATCATGCCGGCGAGGCCGTCGTAATAGCCCTTGGCCGCATGGATCGGCTTGGAGCCGCGCACCTTCTCCGCAGGCTCGCCGGTGAAGCGCAGCGTTCCCTTGATGCCGTGGCGCTCCATCGCCGCCTTGCAGGCGAGCAGCCCGCCGAGGCTGCCGGTGCCGAGACCGGAATGCGGATCGGTATGGCCGCCGGCATGGGGGCCGAGGCCCGGGCGCGGGCGTTTGACGGTCGCCGCATCCTGGCAATTGCCCGGCACCGCGTCGTATTCGGCATACATGCCGATGGCGGGGCCGCTGCCATTCGACCCCCCATTGTTCGACCAATGCGCGGCGAAGGCCGTGGGCATGCCGCCGGATCCTTCCTCGACCGTGAAGCCCTCCCGGCGCAGCAGCGCCACATACCAGGCGGCGGACTCGTATTCTCGCCAGGCGGTTTCGCCGAGGTCGAAGATATGCTTGGTCCAGGCCGAGAGATCGCCTTTGCGTGCCTCGACGAAGGCCATCGCCGTCTGCTGGGCCGAACTGGTCATTGCCGGATGCCTCCCTGCCCGATCACAGTAATGGGTGAATCTGGCTTCCTAAAAGTGATATGTTTTCCCCGTTTCAACAAATTTCATTCACCTAAAGGTCGAGCTTGCGCATCCCCTCCACCCAGGCCCTTCGGGCGCTCGATTCCTTTGCAAGGCATGGCAGCGTCTGGCGAGCCGCCGACGAGCTCAGGCTCACCCGCAGCGCCGTCAGCCACCAGCTGCGCCTGCTGGAGCGCGAGCTGGGCTTCGAGCTGCTCCAGCGCCAGGGGCGCGGCGTCGGCCTGACGGCGCGCGGCCGGCGCTATGCCAATGACGTGCGCCGGGCGCTCGCGGTCATCGGCGACGCCGCGTTGCGCCAGGACGACCAGGGGATCGGCGGGCCGCTCACCGTCTCCTGCACCTCGGGCTTCGCCTCCCTCTGGCTCTGTCCGATCATCGGCGAGTTCCAGGCCCGTTATCCCGATATCGCGCTCCGCATCGTGACCCCGCGCCGGCTGGAGGAGGCGAGCAATCCCGAGGTCGACGTCTTCATCGCCTTCGGCGAGGGCAACTGGCCGAACCGGCAGGTGGAGATGCTGAGCGAGGTGCGCTTCACCCCGCTCTGCAGCCCCGTGCTGCTGAACCAGGCCGGCGGTTTCGCCGAGCCTCAGGATGTGCTGAAAGTGCCGCTCTTGCATCTGGTGGACGTCGAGGATTGGACGCGCTGGCTCGCCCTCGCCCGTGTGGAGCTGCCGGATCCCGAGACGGGCATCGTCTTCTCCGACATGAACCTCGTCCTCTCGGCCATGACCGCGGGCCAGGGCATCGCCATGGGAGATGAGCTGACCTGCGGCCGGGCGCTGGCCGCAGGCCAGATCGTGCGGCCCTTCGAGCTCTTCATCAAATCGACCCGGGCCTATTACCTGGTGAGCGAGCCGCCGAAGAGCGGGCATCCGGCGGCAAATGCTTTCTGCGACTGGCTGCGTGGGCGTCTCGCCGAGAGCGAGGCGGCGATCCGGCCAAAGGCCGGATAACCCCCGAATTCGTCCTTCCCGCGAAATCCCCGGATCGAGTCCGGGGATCACGCGGGCATGACGGTAAAAAGACGGAGTTGACGAGACAGGCACGGCTGTACAGCCGCGCATCTTCGGATACTGTGCGCGCCCATGTCTGCCGAAGCCAAGTCGCTGGGTCACGACCTCCGTCGCACGATTGCCCTTGCCCTGCCGGTGATGCTGGCCCGGATGGGGCTCGTGCTGCTGCTGACGACGGATACCGTGCTGGTCGGCCGGGCCGGCGGGCGGGACCTCGCCTTCTTTGCCATCAGCACGGCGCCGCAGCTCATCATGCAGACCATCGGCGTCGGCCTGCTGCTCGGCACCGTCGTTCTGACCGCCCAGGCGGACGGCGCCAAGCGCTTCGAGGAATGCGGGCGCATCTGGCGCCTTGCGCTGATCCTCGCCGGCACTCTCGGGCTGATCTATTCCTTGATCGAGAGCCATGGCGAGGGGCTGCTGCGGCTGCTGGGCCAGGAACCGGCCATCGCCGCCGGCGGCGGCCATGTCCTCGGCATGTGGGCCATCGGCATGCCGGCGATCCTGCTCTATCTTGCCACCACCTCCTTCCTCGAAGGCATCAGCAAGCCGCGACCGGCGATGATCGTCTCCCTCAGCGCCAATCTGCTGAACGCCGGTCTCGGTTGGGCGCTGATCTCGGGGCATGGCGGTCTGCCGGCGCTGGGGGCCGCGGGGGCGGCGCTGGGCACGGCCATCACGGTCTGGACCATGTTCCTGGTGCTGGCGGGCTATGCCCTGCTGCAGCCCGAGGCCAAGCGATTCGGGATCCGCGCACCGCTCAGGGGCTATTACCACTTGATCGGCAAGCTCCTGCTGCTGGGCCTGCCGGTGGCGCTGTCGGTCAGCTTCGAGACCAGCGCCTTTTCGGGTGCGACCATCATGGCCGGCTGGATGGGCGAGAACCCGCTCGCTGCCTATCAGCTTTCGGTCAACGTGACCTCCTTCTTCTACATGCTGTCATTGGGCCTTGCGACCGCGGCGGCGGTCAGGGTCGGCAATGCCGTGGGCCGCGGCGACCGGCCGGGCGTGGCGCGCGCAGGCTGGCTCGCCGTGGCCATGGTCTTCGGGCTGATGACCGTGATCGGGCTTGCCATCCATTTCCTGCGCGGCGAGATCGCCGCCATCTACACCCGGGATGCCGCGGTCACCGCCATCGCCTTGCCGGTGCTGGCGGTGCTCTCCTTCCTCGTCATCTTCGACGGTGTGCAGGGCGTCCTCATGGGGGCGCTTCGGGGTGCGGCGGATGTCATCCTGCCGACGGCGAGTTTCGCGATCGCCTTCTGGGGCTTCGCCGTTCCCCTCTGCTACTATCTGGGATATCGCCAGGGTGTGGGCCCGCTCGGCCTCGCCTGGGGATTGGTCGCAGGGCTCATCGTCGCCGATATTCTTCTGGGCCTGCGCTTCGCCATCGTCTCCCGTCGACGCATCCGGATCTTCTGAGCCATTCCCATGAGCTTCGACATCGTCATCATCGGCGCCGGGATCTCCGGCGCAGGCGCCGGCTATGCGCTGGCCGGCAAGCGCAAGATCCTGCTGCTGGAAGGTGAATCGCAGCCCGGCTATCACAGCACCGGGCGCTCCGCGGCGGTCTATGAGCCCAATCTCGGCAACGCAACAGTGCGCGCCTTCAATGTCGCGAGCGGTCCTTTCCTCAAATCGCCACCAAAGGGATTCGCGGAAGCGCCGCTGGTCACGCCGCGCGGCGAGCTTACCATTTGCGATGGCGAGCACCGCCCGGTGCTGGATGCACTCCTCGCCCTCGACGGGATCGGCGGCAACAGGGTGCACGAGATCACCCTCGATGAGGCTGCAGCGCGGATGCCGGTTTTCCGCCGCGAGGCGTTCCGCTGGGCCGCCTATGAGCCGGGGGTGATGGATCTGGATGTGCATGCGATCCATCAGGGCTATCTGAAGGGCTTCGCCGCGCGCGGCGGGCGCCTCCTCTGCGATGCGCCGGTCAGGAGGATCGAGCGCCGCGACGGGCTCTGGCGGATCGAGGCGGGCGGCGAAACCGTCACCGCTCCCCTGGTCATCAATGCCGGCGGCGCCTGGGCCGATACCGTCGCCGGGCTCGCGAGCCTGCCGCCGCTGGGGCTGCAGCCCAAGCGCCGCACCGCCATCATCCTGCCCGCCCCCGAAGGCCATGATGTGCGCGGCTGGCCCGTGCTCGGCGTCGCCGGCGACGAGGCCTATCTCAACTCCCAGTCCGGCAAGCTGCTCGCCTCGCCCGGGGACGAGACGCCGGTCGAGCCCCAGGACGTCCAGCCCGAGGAGCTCGATATCGCGATCGTCGTGGATTGGATCGAGCGGCGCACCACGCTCAAGGTCCGGCGCATCGAGCGCCGCTGGGCGGGGCTCAGGACCTTTGCCCCCGACAGGACGCCGGTCGCCGGTGAGGACCCCATGGCGTCCGGATTCTGGTGGCTCGCCGGCCAGGGCGGCTACGGCATCATGATGAGCGAATCCCTGGGCCGGAGCCTCGCCTCGCTGATCGAGACCGGCGAGCTGCCGCCCGACGTCGCGGCGCTGGGAGCGAGGAAAGACGCGATCGCGCCGGGGCGATTGCGCGCCTAGGCCATTCCACGTCGCCCCGGCTTCGCTTTTTCTGGCGGACCGTGCCATCTTCTGCCGGGTTCATCCGGGGGGCTGCATGAAGATCAAGGACCTCAAGACCTTCGTCGTCGGCAATCCGCCGCCGGGCTTCGGCGGGCGCTACTTCATCTTCCTGAAGCTCATCACCGATAACAGCATCGAGGGGGTGGGCGAGGTCTATACGGCGACCTTCGGGCCGCATCTTGTCGCGCGCATGATCGCCGATGTGGTGGAGCGCCATGTCATCGGCGCCGATCCCTTCCGCATCGAAGGCCTGTGGCGGCGCGTCTACGGCCGCGGCTACAGCCAGCGCCCCGACATGACACTCGGCAGCATCCTTTCCGGCATCGAGATGGCCTGTTGGGACATCGCCGGCAAGGCGGCGGGAAAGCCGGTCTATGCCTGCTGGGCGGGCGGGTGCATGAGCGGCTGCGCGCCTATACCTATATCTATCCCAAGGCGGAGGATCCGGGCGGCTATGACGAGGCGCGGGTCTATCGCGACCCCGATCTCGCGGCCAGGCGCGCCACCGAGTACATCGCCCAAGGCTTCACCGCGGTGAAGTTCGATCCCGCCGGGCGCTGGGGCGTCTTCGACCCGCGCCAACCGAGCCTGGAGCGCCTCGAGCTCTCGGAGACTTTCTGCCGGCGGCTGCGCGAGGCGCTGGGCCGCAAAGCCGATCTTCTGTTCGGGACCCATGGCCAGTTCACGGTCTCCGGTGCGCTGCGCCTGGCGCGGCGGATCGAGCCCTATGAGCCGCTCTGGTTCGAGGAGCCGGTGCCGCCGGAGATGCCGGAGGAAATGGCCCAGGTCGCCCGCCAGGTCCGCATGCCGATCGCGACCGGCGAGCGCCTCACCAGCAAATACGAATTCGCGCGCGTGCTGGAATGCCGCGCCGCCTCGATCCTGCAGATGAATCTCGGGCGGGTCGGCGGGCTCCTGGAGGCGAAGAAGATCGCCGGCATGGCGGAAGCGCACTACGCCCAGATCGCCCCGCATCTCTATTGCGGGCCGGTGGTGGGCGCGGCCAACATCCAGATCAGCGCCTGCAGCCCCAATTTCCTGATCCTCGAGAGCATCCTCGACTGGGGCGGCTTCCACGGAAAGATCCTGAAGAAGCCCATCCGCTTCGAGGCGGGCTTCGTCATCCCGCCGACCGAGCCGGGACTCGGGGTCGAGCTCGACGAGGCGGTGGCGCTTGCCCATCCCTATGAGGATAAGGCGCTGCATCTCGAGCCGGCCGAGCAGCCGATGGATTTCGACTGAGGGGGTGGAAGCGAGGATGACGGACAACGAGAAGGCAGCGCCGATCCGCTACGGCTTCATCGGCCTCGGCCATCTGGGCGGGTATCTGGCGACCAGTCTGATCAGGGGCGGCTTTCCGGTCACGGTGCACGATCTCGACCGCGCGGCAGCGGATCCGCATCTGGCGCTGGGTGCGAGCTGGGCGGAGAGCCCCGCGGAGACGGCCGCGGTCTCCGAGGCCGTCATCACCTGCCTGCCCTCGCCCAGCGCCTCGGCCGCGGTGGTCGCCGGGCCCAAGGGCATCATTCATGGTCTCGCCGCCGGCGGGACCTGGATCGAGATGAGCACCAACGACCAGCACGAGATCGCCCGCCTGGCGGCCCTGGCGAAGGA
The DNA here is from genome assembly GCA_036270995.1 of Dongiaceae bacterium. Taxonomy (GTDB): domain Bacteria; phylum Pseudomonadota; class Alphaproteobacteria; order Dongiales; family Dongiaceae; genus DASXQK01. Next base: position 7,666 of record DATBBO010000659.1, read on the forward strand.
GAAGGGTATCGAGACCCTCGAGGCGCCGGTCACGGGTGGCGTGCATCGCGCGGCCGCCGGGGAGATCACCGTGCTGGTGGGCGGCGGGGAGGTGCTGTTCCGCCGGCATCTCCCGGCCTTCGAGGCCATGGGCGGCGAGGTCATCCATATGGGACCGCTCGGCAGTGCCTCGGTGATCAAGGTCATCACCAACATGCTGGCCTTCATCCACCTGATCGGCGCCGGCGAGGCGCTGATGCTGGCCCGGCGCGGCGGAATCGATCTCGCCCGCGCCTTTGCTGCCATCAAGGCGAGCTCGGGCAACAGCTTCGTCTTCGAGACCGAGGGCCAGCTCATCCTCAACGGCAGCTACGACATCGGCTTCAGCATGGACCTCGCCTGCAAGGATCTGGGCTTCGCCACGAAGATGGGGCGCGAGTTCGGCGTGCCCCTCGACCTTGCGGCGATGGCCGAGCAGACTTTCATCCGCGCCCGCGAGCAGCTCGGCGGCCATGCCTGGTCCACCATGGTGGTGAAGCTGTTGGAGGATGCGCTCAAGACCGATCTGCGCGCGCCGGGATTTCCGGCGGCACTGACTTGATTGAAACGGAGAATGAAACGATGGCCAGCCCGAGACAGAACGAACGCGTCGCCTATTTCAACGGCCGCATCATGCCCGAGAGCGAGGTGCTGATCTCCTTCCGCGACCGGGGCTTTCTCTATGGCGATGCGGTCTTCGACACGGCCCGCACTTTCAACCACAAGCCCTTCCGCCTGAAGGAGCATGTCGAGCGGCTCTACCGCTCCCTCGACTATCTCAGGATCGATCCGGGCCTCACCCCCGCCGAGACTCTGGAAGTCAGCGAGGAGGTGCTGGCGCGCAATCTCCATCTCATCGACAGGGAGGACGACTACTGGCTGACCCAGCGCATCTCTCGCGGACCGCAGGCGGTTGACCGCGATCCCGCGGCGGCCGCCAAGCCGACGGTGATCGTCGAATGCACGCCTTTGCCGATGAAGGCCCGGGCCCGCCTGTTCCGCGACGGAATCGAGGTGGTGGTCCCGCCCACGCGCCGCACCCCGCCGGACTCCTTCAGCCCGCGGGCCAAGAGCCAGAACTACCTCAACATGATCATCGCCGATAACGAGGCTCGATCCCTCAACCCCAATGCCTGGGCCGTGCTGCTCGACCAGTCAGGCAATCTCGCCGAGGGCATGGGCTCCAACATCTTCGTGGTGCGCCAGGGGCGGCTCCTGACGCCGCGGGAGCGCTTCGTCCTGCCGGGCGTCAGCCGGGCGGTGGTGATGGAACTGGCAGAGGAGCTCGATATCCCGGTCATCGAACAGGATATCGACCTCTACGACGCCTATACCGCGGAGGAGGCGTTCCTCACCTCCACCAGCCTCTGTCTCTGCCCCGTGCGGTCCATCAATGGGAGCCCTGTCGGCAGCGGCATTCCCGGTCCCGTGACGCGGCGTCTCACCGAGGCCTATATCGACCTCACCGGCTGCGACTTCGTCGCGCAGTATCTCAGGCATCTCGACGAGGCGTGATTCCCATGGAGAAGTGGCTGCAGGCCGCCCTAGGCTATGTCCCGCAATGGCTCGGCGATCAGATCCGCCTCGCCCAGCATCCCGGCGCCGTGCTGGCGATCGCGCATAAGGGCACGCTCGTCTTCGAGCAGGCCTTCGGCCTGGCGGATCTGGAGAAGGGCACGAAACTCTCGGCGCGCCACCGCTTCCGCGTCGCCTCCCATTCCAAGAGTTTCACCGCCGCCGGCATATTGAAACTCCGCGAGCAGGGCAGGCTCGGCCTCGACGAGGCGGCAGGGCGGCATGTGAAGGGCCTGCATCCGACCGTGGCCAAGACGACGATCGCGCAGCTTCTCTCCCACAGCGCCGGCATCATCCGCGACGGGACCGACAGCGACCAGTGGGCGGACCGGCGTCCCTTCCTCGATGAGGGGCAGCTTCGCGCCGCCCTTGCGGAGCCGCTCATCATCGATGCCAATACGCGATTCTAATATTCGAACCACGGATTCGGGCTCGCGGGTCTCGTCATCGAAGGGGTGACGGGCGAGCCTTATGCACGCTGGATCGAGCGCGAGATCGTGAAGCCGGCAGGGCTCACGGAGACGGCGCCCGATATCGAGGATGTGGATCCCGACCGCATGGCGAGCGGCCACAGCGGGCGGCTACCCCTCGGCCGGCGCGTGGTGATCCCCGGCCGGAATTCCACCGGCGCCCTCGCCTCGGCTACCGGCTTCGTGGCCACGGCGCGCGACCTGACGCGCTTCTTCGGCGGGCTCGATCCGGCGGCCAAGGCGGGCATCCTCTCCGCCGCCAGCCGGCGCGAGATGGTGCGCCCGCAATGGCGCTCGCCCCATTCGAGCCTCGATCTCCGCTACGGCCTGGGGCTCATGGTCGGGCGGGCGGCAGGCTGGGACTGGTTCGGCCATGGCCGCGCCTTCCAGGGATTCATCAGCCGCACGGCGATGCTGCCCGAGGCCTCGCTCACCATCTCCCTCGTCACGAATGCGATCGATGGGCCCGCCGCCATATGGGTGGGGGGCGTGACTGAAATCCTCCGGCGCTTCGCCCGCGAGGGCGCACCGGCGCGCCGCCTCGCCGATTGGACCGGGCGATGGTGGAGCATCTGGCGCGCCCTCGACCTCGTGCCCATGGGGGACAAGGTCGTGGTCGCCCATCCGGATCTCGCCAATCCATTCGAGGAGGCTGCCGAGATCTCCGTCAGCGGCCGCGACCGCGGGCGCCTAGTGCTGGCCAATGGCTTCGACAGCCATGGCGAGGAGGTCCGACGCCTGCGCAACCGGCGTGGCGATGTAATCGGGGTCCGCCTGGGCGGCGGGGAATATCGCGCCGAGGCGCGGTTGGCGGCGGAAATGGAAAAGCGCTACGGCGGCCCGCGGCCGTCCTAACGGGATCCCGTTCCTCTCTCAGGGAGTTTGTTCGGCTGCCGCGACGGTCAGCCGTTGTAGGTCACGAGGCGCATGCTCTCGCATTTGAAGACGTTCTGATCATCGCACAGCTCATTCGTGGCCTTCACCACGGGCACGACCGTGATCGTGACCTCCGATGCCTTGCCGGCGATCGAACGCAAAGCCTCCGTGACCGTGACTCGCTTGGTCGCCGGGGTAAGCGGATGCGGCGGGCGGAAGTC
>DATBBO010000660.1:0-6068 GCA_036270995.1 Dongiaceae bacterium
AAGATGACCGATGACGCCGGCACCCCCGTCCTGCCCGGAGCGGGTGCCGATGCCAAAGGTCTCGCCAGGGCCGGTTCGGCCTGCGCGGTCCATGGCCGAAGCCAAGCATGTTGAACCGCGCCCTTCTTGAGTGAAGGAGGCTACTCCCCTCTAGGGTGGGCGAGATATATACCGGGGCCGAAAGCCCGGCAACCCCGGCGGGAAGGTCAAACCGCCGCAGCGCCTACCCGCCCCGCGCGCACAATCCTGCGGTCGGCATCGAAGGCTTCCGCGTCGGCCGGGTCCTGCCCGACCCAAAGAAATATTCGATAAATATTGGTCAGGAGCCAAATCCGACCCTTCAGCTTTTGAGGAAGCGCCAAGCGGCTATGGCGCGGCCCAGCGTCGTCGCCCAGCAGGCGGCGCCGAAGACCCAGGCGAGGACGGGAAAGCTCCACGGGAAGAGGCAGGCGAGAAGGAAGAGGCCAATGGTCTCGCTGCCTTCGGTCAGCCCGCCCAGATAGTAGAAGGATTTCTGACCGCGCAGGCTCGTATCCCGGCCGCGACGAGCCGCGAGGATGGCAAAGGCGAGAAAGGAGCTGCCGGTGCCGATGAAGGAGAACAGCAGGAAGGCACCCGCCAGCCGGTTCTCCGGCGCCGCCAGGGCAAAGCCGAAGACGACCGCGCCGTAGAAAAGGAAATCGCAGAGGATGTCGAGATAGCCGCCGAGGTCGGTTGCGCCCCTGACTCGGGCAATGGCGCCGTCGAGTCCATCGCCCAGCCGGTTGAGCAGGATCACGATCAGCGCCCAGGCGAATTGGCCCGCCGCCAGCAGAGGCAATGCCGTGAGCCCGATGAGAAAGCCGCCGAGAGTCACGCCATTGGCGCTGAACCCGCTCGCGGCAAGTCGACGCCCGGCGGCATCGAGCGGCAGGTTGATCAGCCGGCGCAGGGTCGCGTCGAGCATCGGCCTGGCCGGCGCGGTCGCGTCGCAGCGCCTCAGTGCGAGGGGGGATTCACCGGCTCCACCGGTTCATGAAGGGGACGACGGGCCGCGAGGCGCCGGTGGTAGAGGATGCTGACCGGGATCGTTGCCAGATACCCGGCGGCGAGGCCCAGGAAGGCGATCCAGGGCGTGCTGATCACAAGCACGATCAGGAGCCCGACGGCGATCATCACCGGCAGGACCGCCCGAGGGCGCACCTTGAGGCGCTTGAAGGAGAAGGTCGGCACCCGGCTCACCATCAGGGCGGCGACGAAGACCATGACCGCGCCGACGAAGATCGGATTCTCGTAGAATCCCGGGCCGAACTCGAACCGCGCCATCATCGGGGTGAGCGCGAGGCCGGCGGCGGCGGGGGCCGGCACGCCGGAGAAGAAGCGACCGGTCCAGGCCGGCAGGTCCGTGTTGTCGAGCTTCGTGTTGAAGCGGGCAAGCCTGAGACTGCAGCAGACGGCGAACAGCAGACAGACGGCCCAGCCGGGGCCCCCGGCACTGTGCATGGCCCAGAGATAGAGCAGCAGGCCAGGTGCCACGCCGAAGCCGATGACATCGGCCAGAGAATCGAGTTCGGCGCCGAATTTGCTGGAGGTATCCAGCAGGCGAGCGATGCGCCCGTCAAGGGAATCGAGCACCGCGGCCACCGCGATGGCAACCACCGCCAGCTCCCAGTGCTGCAGCAGCCCGAGGCGGATGCTGGTCATGCCGGCGCAGAGCGCCAGCATGGTCAGGATATTCGGAATCAGCCGGTTGACCGAATGATCCCGCAGCCGATTCATCGGCGGCAGCCGGCGTGTCTGGCGAACATCCATCGCTCTCGTCTCCGTTTGCTAGCTCGTCTGGGTCTGCCGGGCCGCGACACCCGAGGCGAGGTCGGCAAGCAGGGTTTCCCCCGCCACCATGGTCTGGCCGATCGCGACCAGCGGCGCAACCCCGGACGGCAGATAGACATCGAGGCGGCTGCCGAAACGAATCAAGCCGTAGCGCTGGCCTGCGCGCATGCGATCGCCGGGCTTCACATCGCAACGGATGCGCCGGGCCACCAGTCCGGCAATCTGCACCACGCCGAGATCCGGCCCGGCGGCCGTAGCCAGGCGCATGCCCATACGCTCGTTGAGCTCGCTCGCCTTGTCCAGTGAGGCATTGAGGAATCGACCGGGGCGATAGACAAGGGCGGCGACCTCGCCATCGGCGGGGCAGCGGTTCACATGTACATGCAGCACGTTCATGAAGACACTGATCCGGGTGCGCGGTTCCTCGCCGAGGCCGATCTCCGCCGGCGGCACTGCCGGTTCCACCGCCGAGACGAAGCCGTCGGCGGGGCTCAGCACCCAATTGGGCCCGAGAGGCGAGACCCGCGGGGGATCACGGAAGAAATAGGCACACCAGGCGGTCGCGACAACACCCAGCCAGCCGAGCGGCGCCCAGAGGAAGAAGAGCCCCAGGCTGACGAGGGCGAAGAGAAGGAGGAACTTCCATCCATCGCGATGCAGAGGGACCAGAACGCCGTGGAAGGTCTTCAACTTACGGCGTATCCGTCGGCAGCTCGAAGACCTGGCCCGGATAGATCAGGTCCGGATTCTTGATCTGCGCCTTGTTGGCCTGATAGATCACCGTATAGCGCGGGCCGCTGCCATAGGTGCGGGTCGCGATCAGCCAGAGATTATTGCCCGGCTGGACCACCACCACCTGGTCGCCGGCCCCGATGCTGAGCGGCTCGGCCCGCGAGAAGGGCGATTCCACACGCGCCAGCACCTTGCCGCTGTCATCAACCTCGTCGATGCGTAGGGTATGAAGCCCCGGAAGCACATGCCGGTCGGGAATGATGTGCCAGACGCCGGAGCTGTCGGACTTGACCGAGCCGACGAGCTGGTTGTCGAGATAGGCGCGTACCTCCTTGCCGGGCCCGGAGCGCCCGCCGATGACGACGCGGCCCTCGGCGTCATAGTCGACGGATTGCAGGACCAGCTGACCGGATTGCGGTGGATTGGGCGATTGCAGCACGGTGCTGCTGCCCTGATCGGTGCGCGGCACCACCACGGCCAGTGGCTGCTGCGGTGCGGCGGCCGCGGCGGTCTGCGTCCCGCCACTGCCGCTTGCGGCCTTGGCGGCAGCCGGCGGTTGGGGAACGACTACGATCACGACATCGTCGGAGGCGACGGGTGCCGCCCCGCCAAGCTGCGAGGCGATCGCGATCTGGTGGTTGCCCGGCACAAGCTTGCTCGTCGGCAGGATGACCCATTCGCCACGGTCATCGGCCACCACCGTGCCGATCTTCTGTCCGTCGGCGGTGATTGTCACCGTGGCACGGGGTGCGGCCCGGCCGGCGATGACGGTTCCACCGTCGGGATTCACCCGCACTATGTCGAAGCTGGGCCGGATCGGCGGCGGTGGGGCGGGCGCGGCGCTTCCGCCCGTGGGCGCAGCTGTGCTTGCGGTCTGGTTCGCCGCAGGGGCTGCAGCCGACGATGTCGCGGGCGCCGTCGTGCCTGTGGATGAAGGGTTGGAGCCCGCAGCCGTGGTGCTACCCGAGCTGCCGTTCGAGGGAGTCGTGGCAGTGGTACTGGAAGGCGCCGTGGGCTGCGTTCCGGCGCTCTGGCCGCTCGAGCCCGCGCTGGCCGAGGGCTGGCTGGTCGTGCCCTGGTTGGTGGAGCCCTGGTTGGCGGAGCCCTGGCTGGTCGTGCCCTCGGTGGTCGTGCCCTCGGTGGTCGTGCCCTGGCTGGTCGAGCCCTGATTGACCGAACTCTGATTCGTCGCGCCCTGGCTCGCTGAACCTTGGGTCGTCGCCTCTTGCGTGGTCGAGCCCTGGCTCGAAGATCCCTGATCCGTCGTTCCCTGGGTCGCGGTGCCTTGGCTTGACGATCCCTGGCTCTCCGTCGACTGGGTGGTCGGCGCCTGAGTGGTCGACCCCTGATTGGTTGTTGAGCCCTGGGTTGTTGAGCTCTGGGTTGTCGAGCCCTGAGTCGTCGGAGCCTGAGCTCCCCCAGCGGTGCTACCCGAGGGAGCGGTCGTCGCCGCGCTCGGTGCGGTCGTCACGGCCGGGGCCGGGGTCCCGGTATCGCCGAGCTCATCGCGGTTGATCACATAGTTGAGCAGGAGCGCGGCGAGAATGACCGCGACTCCCATCGCACCCAGTATCGCGAACCGATTCAAGGCTCCTCACGGATTTACTGGAAAATCAATGACTTTAGTCTAATACCTCAGGAGTACCGGGCAATCAATCGAATCCCGATCCGGCTTGGGTCGCTTTGGCGGCAGGATTGGCAATAGGGGGGAGGCTTTCGAGATATGTGGCCACCGCCTCGCGATCGGCATCGGTCATCTTGCTCGTGCCGTTGGCGATCACCTCGCCCATGGCCGAGCCGACGACATCTCCGCTGGGCAGCAATCCGGTCTCCAGGAACATCAGTAGCTGGCTATGCTTCCAGCTGCCGATGCCGGTCGCCTTGTCGGGGGTGATGTTGGGCATCTTCATTCCGTCCGGCCCGCTGGGATTGCCGGAAAAGGCGAGGCTCGTCTCCAGCCCGCCCATGAAATCCCGAGGCGTATGACATTCGCCACAATGGGCCATGCCCTGGACGATATAGGCGCCTCGATTCCAGACGGCGCTCTTGCCGGGATCCGGCACATAGGGGCCGGGCGTGAAGTTCAGCCAGCGCCAGAAGGTCTGCAGCCAGCGCCAGGAGAACGGAAACCAGAGATCCTGCGCGCGGCTCGGCTGGGCGATGGGCGGCAGCGAGAAGATGTAGGCCTTGAGATCCAGGATGTCGGCATCGGTCATCAAGGTGAAAGAGGTGTAGGGGAAGGCGGGAAAGAGATGGGCGCCATCCGCACGGATACCTTCGCGCAAGGCCTGCAGGAAATCGGCATCCGACCAGCTGCCGATCCCATAGGTCGGGTCAGGCGTGATGTTGGGCGCGTAGAATGTGCCGAAGGGTGTGGCGATCGGCGGGCCGCCCGCCAGAAGCGCTCCCTTGTTCTTGGTGTCGGTGTGGCAGTTGCCGCAACCCGCGACCGCAAAGACATAGGCGCCGCGCTTGACCGCTGCTTGGTCGGCCGCGGCCTGCGCAACGGCCGGCCCCGCCACAAGCAGCCCGAGAAGCGGCAGGAACAGAAGGTACAGCGCAACTCGGGGAGAAGGGCCTCGGGACATGCGACAGCGCATCTACATCATCCGCCCGCTCGCGACCAATCAAGCCCGCGTGACGGCGCCCTTCACAAGGGGCGCCTGAGGGGATACATGAACGCCCTCGCTTCTAAAGGCAGGTTCAATGTCCTTCGATACGTCACTCTGCGTCTATTGCGGCAGCGGCCTCGGCGTCGACAGCCGGCATGTGGAGGCCGCGCGCGACCTCGGCCGTTTGCTGGCCGCCAGGCGTATCCGGCTGATCTATGGCGGGGCGCGCATCGGGCTGATGGGAACCCTGGCCGACGCGGCGCTCGGGGCCGGCGGCGAGGTGGTGGGTATCATCCCCGGCCATCTCGACAAGACGGAGCTCGGCCATCGCGGCGCCACCGAGCTGATCGTCGTCGACAGCATGCATCGGCGCAAATACATGATGTTCGAGCTGTCCGATGCTTTCGCCATCCTGCCCGGTGGTCTCGGCACGCTGGACGAGGCCTTCGAGATGCTCACCTGGCGCAAGCTCGGCCTGCATGACAAGCCCGTCCTCCTGGTCGATATCGCCGGCTATTGGCAGAGCCTGCTGCGCCTCATCGATCATGTGATCGCCCAGGGCTTTGCCGCACCCACCGACCGCAATCTCTACAAGGTCGTCTCCACCGTCGAGGAGCTGGTGCAGGCAGTCGAGACCGCGCCGCGGCCGAAGCTCGTCGCGCAGCCCGAGCGCCTGTGAGGCGCGCGGCGACGCCCTTGCCAGCGGCATATCGGCGCTGGCGACGGCCCGATCCGCTCGGCTATGATCCGCCGCCACGAACTGGAACCAGGACGACATGAAGAAGATCAAGGTTGCCCAGCCGATCGTCGAGCTCGACGGCGACGAGATGACGCGCATCATCTGGCAGTTCATCAAGGAGAAGCTGGTCCGCCCCTATCTCGATCTGGAGCTTCTCTATTTCGATCTCGGCA
>DATBBO010000661.1:0-6315 GCA_036270995.1 Dongiaceae bacterium
CGGCTCCTCCTCATCCTCTTCCTCGACGGTCGCCTCGACCCCCGCGATCATGGATTCGAAATCGGCTGCACCCACCTCATCGCCTGGGGCCGCGTCCTCTTCGGCCCCGCTCTCCTCCTCCCCCTCGTCATCCTCTGGCGGGGGCACGGCGGCCATGGCCTGGGCGCCCAGAGTCGAGATGGCCGAGCGGGCATCGAGCAGCCCGGCTGCCTTCAGCTCCTCGATTCCCGGCAGGGCCTCCCGGCTCTCCAGTCCGAAATGGTCGAGGAAGGCATCGGTGGTGACCCAGGTGACCGGCCGTCCCGGCGTCTGGCGCCGGCCCTTGGGGCGGATCCAGTTCGCCTCCAGCAGGGTATCCAGCGTGCCGCGGGAGAGCGCCACGCCTCGGATCTCCTCGACCTCGGCCCGGGTCACGGGCTGGTGGTAGGCGATGATGGCGAGGGTCTCGATGGCGGCGCGGGAGAGCTTGCGGGCCACGACGGTTTCGGTCTGCAGCCGCTCGCCGAGATCGGGGGCGGTGCGGAAGGCCAAGCGATCGCCGGACTGCATCAAATGCACGCCCCGATTGGCATAGAGTCCCGCCAGCTCCTGCAGCAGCCCCGCGATATCGGCGCCCTCCGGTAGGCGCTGGGCCAGCGCCTTCTCCGCCATGGGCTCGGTGCTGGCGAACAGGATCGCCTCCAGGAGGCGCAGCAATTGGAAGCGGTCTTCGCTCATCTCGGCTGGGAATCCTCGTTGCGTCTGACATAGATGGGGCCGAAGGTCCGATCCTGGCGCAGCTTGAGGCGGCCGGCGCGCGCCATCTCGAGGCTGGCGGCGAAGGTCGCAGCCAGGGCCGAGCGGCGCACCAGCCCGGAGGCCAGCCCCGGCGGAAGGAAGCTTGCGAGCACCGTCCAATCCATTGTCTTGCCGATCATGCCGGTGAGGCGCTTCAGCGCATCGTCCATGGAATAGAGATCGGTCGGCAGGATGTGGAGCGCGCCCTCATGGCGCCGGCCCGAATGCGTGCCGTAGGCCTTCAGGAGATCGTAAAGGGTGTCGGAATAGACGGAGCGCGTGATGACCTTGAAGCGCTCCGGCTCGCCGCGGGGCAGGAAATCCCGGCCGAGCTGGGGCAGTGCCATGAGCTTGGCACCCGCCTCCTTCATCGCCTGCAGACGCTGCAGCTGGAAGGCCAGTGCCGCAGCGAGCTCGGCGCCGGTGGGCTCCCCCTCCGTCTCGGGCTCGGGCAAGAGCAGGCGTGATTTGAGATAGGCGAGCCAGGCTGCCATCACCAGATAATCGGCGGCGATCTCCAGGCGAAGCTGGCGGGCCCGCGCGATGAAGGCGAGATATTGATCCGCCAGGGCCAGGATCGAGATCCGGCGCAGATCGACCTTCTGATCGCGGGCCAGAGTCAGCAGGATATCGATCGGCCCTTCATAGCCGTCGAGATCGAGGAGCAGCGCGTCCTCCGGATCGATGATCCGCTCCCGGCTGTCCTCCTCGAAAGGTTCGTCGGCTGGACTCATCAGAGATTCATCACGCCGGTGATCGATAGGATCGCCTTATAGAGAAATTCAAACGGCGGCAAGAGCAGGTACTGGAACAGGTTGAGGTTCAGGCCCAAGGGCTGCCCCAGAACAGGAAGCACGATCAGGAAGACCAGCAGGATCAGGATGCCGTGGCGCTCGAGCCGGGCGAGCCAGGTGCTGAGCGGGCGCGGCAGCAGGCCAACTGCCACCCTGCCGCCATCGAGGGGCGGCAGCGGGATCATGTTGAAGACGGCAAGCATCAGATTGAGCTGAACCGATCTGACGAGGGTCCGCGCCGCCCAGTCTGACGCCATGTCGGGCAGCCGCACGGCGCCATAGATCAACAGCGCAGAGATCAGGGCCAGCAGGATATTCATGGCCGGACCCGCGGCGGCAACCAGGATGGTGTCCCGTCGCGGATGGCGCAGCCGGTGGAAGGCGACCGGGACGGGCTTGGCGTAGCCGAAGAGAAAAGGAACATGGGCGATGAGCAGCAGCGCCGGCAGGATCACGGTGCCGAAGGGATCGACATGACGCAGCGGATTGAGCGTGACCCGGCCCTGGCGATAGGCTGTGTCGTCGCCCAGCCACCAAGCCACCACTCCGTGGGCCGCCTCATGCAGCGGCACGGCGAATAGGAACGGCAGCACCCAGACCGTCGCTTCGCGGATCCCCGAGGCGATATTGTCTTCCAGCATCAGGGCATTCCGGCGAGGAGCTGGTCCAACTGGCGAAGAGCCTCTGCCGCATCGACAGGCTGTTCCGATACCGGAGGACGGGCCGCGGCGAGCCGCGCCACGGTCTGAGGCGCCAGAGCCGGCACAGCCTCGGCAATCACTTCCATCTCCGCCAGCTTCCCGTTGCAATGGAGGGCGATGTCGCAGCCCGCGGCGATCGCCGCGGCGGCCCGCGCCTGGACCGAGCCCGCCAGCGCCTCCATGGAGAGATCGTCGCTAATCAGAACCGCCTTGAACCCGATATGGCCGCGAATGACCTCGGCGATGACGCGGGAGGATATGGTGGCAGGCCGCTCCGCGTCCACGGCTCGGATGAGGAGATGGCCGGTCATGCCCAGCGGCATATCGGCCAGCTCCCGGAAGGGCCGGAAGTCGCTCGCCGCCAGCTCCGCCAGCGGGGCGTCGACCGCGGGCAAGTGGAGATGGCTGTCGACCTGGCTGCGGCCATGGCCCGGCAGATGCTTGATGACGGGGGTGATGCCGGCCTCGAAGAAGCCCTCGCAGGCCGTCCGGCCCAGGGCCGCCACGATCGCCGGATCGGCGGAAAAGGCGCGGTCGCCGATCACCTGATGGGCGCCGGCGAGCCTCAGATCAAGCGACGGGGCGCAGACGGTATCGATGCCCACCGCCGATAGCTCGGCGCCGATGAGCCGGGCATTGAGGCGCACCGCCAGGGCAGCGCCGGCCGGGTCATGGGCCGCCAGATCGCCGAAGCGTCCGGGCGGCGGTGCCGCTCGCCAATAGGGCGGCTTCAGGCGCTGGACACGCCCGCCCTCCTGATCCACCAGGATAGGCACATCGCGGCCGACGGCCTGGCGCAGCGCGCCGGTGAGCTCACGAAGCTGCGCGGGATCGGCGACATTGCGGGCGAAGAGGATGAAGCCCGCAGGATCCACCCGGGCGAAGAATCGGCGCTCTGCCTCGGCGAGCTGCGTGCCGGCGCAGCCGAAGATCGCGGCCAGCGGGGCCATGGGATCAGCTCAGGATTTGCAAGATCAGGGCTTTACCAGGCACTGCTGCCCCAGGGCCTTGAGCTTGGCGCAGATGTCCCGCGCCGCGTTCTTGTCGGTAAAGGGGCCCGCCTGGACACGGTAGTAGATGCCCTTGGCGCCGAGATCGGCCTTCTCGAGGTGAGGGGCCAGTGATCCCAAGACATCGGGATACTTGGCCGCGAGCCGCTTCCAGGCGTTGTTGGCATCGGCCTCGGTCTTGAGCGCGGCAAGCTGGACCCGGTAATTGCCGACGGCCGTCGGCGCATCATTGGCAGGCGCCGCGGTTGCGGGCGCCGGGGAGGCCGCCTGACTGGTATCCGTGGTGCCCGTCGTGCCGAGCGCACTCGGCGCCGCGGTCGCCGTCTGCGTGGTCGAGGTTTGACTGCCAGCGGGAGCTTGCGCGGTGGATGCCTGGGTCTGGCCCGTTGTGCCCTGGCTGGTTCCAGGCGCGGCGGGCGCAGATGGCGGCGCGCTCGATGCCGTCGCAGGCGACGGAAGAAGGGTCTCCGTCAGGGTCGTATTGCCGGTCGACGAATTCGTGTCGGCCGCTGGTGCTGCCGGCGCGGCAGGCGCGCTCGAGGTTGCGGCACCGGAGTTGGCCGCGCCGGAGGCCGTCGTGGTCGATCCCACCGCGGCGGCCGAGGGCTGGCTGCTGGAAGGCGGGACGGGCGGCGCTGCCGGGGTCTCCGGCTGCGGCAGCAGGACTTCCGGCTGCTGGGTCGTGCTGCCGCCGCCGGGGGCGATCTGATTGTAGACGGTCTCCTGCTGGGTCGGGGCCTGGTTGGCGGGCTGGTCGGCGGGCGGCACCTTCTCCGGTGTCTGATCGGCCGCCACCACCGGGATCGGGCCGTTGGCGGCGCGCCCGACGAAATGGCGATAGGCCCACCAGCCCACCGCCGCGAACACGAACAGCACGACCAGGGCCACGACATATCTCAGCCAGTGCCGGCGCGGCGCCACGGAAGTTTCGGCCGCCTCTTCGGCGTCATAGGAAGAGGGTGCCCGAAGCTCCGGCGCTTCTGCCGTCGGTGCGTATGGCGGCGGCTCATAAGAGGAGGGCGCCGGCGGAATGTCGGTCTGAGAGGCGACGCTGTCGAGAAGATCGGGCTCGGCCGCAGGCGCTGCCTCCGCCACCGAAATCTCATGCACCGGTGTCGCGGCGGGCGGCGCCAACTCCTCGGCCGCGGGCCACGGCATCGGTGCAGTGAACTGGGGCTCGACCCGTGCCGGGGCGGGGCGGGGCGCACCCACCTCGCCGCGAAGGCGGCGCAAGGTCGCCGCAACTGCTTCCTGCAGATCTTCCGGAGGCCGCCCTTCCGCCATCACCGCATCTCCTCAACCGGTTCGACCCCGAAGATCCCGAGGCCGGAGGCGATCGTCAGCGACATGGCACGCACCATGGCGAGCCGTGCCGAGGTCAGCGCCGGGTCTTCGGTCAGCAGAAAGCGCAAGCCCGCGTCCTCCTTGCCTCTGTTCCACAGCGCATGGAAGGCAGCCGCCAAATCGTAAAGATAGAAAGCGATCCGATGCGGCTCGTGCGCCTCGGCCGCGCTCTCCACGAGTCGCGGCCAGCCTGCCATCAATTTGATAAGAGCAAGCTCGCCTGAGTCGGTCAAGCGATGGAGATCGGGCTGAACCCGGTCGAAGCCGGCCAGCTCCTCATCGGCATGGCGCAGCACCGAACGCGCCCGCGCATGGGCGTATTGGACGTAGAACACCGGATTGTCGCGCGACTGCTCCATCACCTTGGCGAGGTCGAAATCCAGCGGCGCGTCGTTCTTGCGCGTCAGCATGATGAAGCGCAGCACGCCCTTGCCCACCTCATCCACCACCTCGCGCAATGTGACGAAGGTGCCGGCGCGCTTCGACATCTTCACCGGCTGGCCATCGCGCAGCAGCCGGACGAGCTGGCAGACCTTGACGTCGAGCGATCCCTCCCCGCCCGTGACGGCGGTCACGGCGGCGCGCATCCGCTTGATGTAGCCGGCGTGGTCGGCACCCCAGACATCGATCATCTCCGGCGTGCCGCGCCGGAACTTGTCGTAGTGATAGGCGATATCGCTGGCGAAATAGGTCCAGCTCCCGTCCGACTTCTTGAGCGGCCGGTCGACATCGTCGCCGAACTCCGTAGCCCGGAAGAGCGTCTGCGGCCGTGGCTCCCAATCCTCGGGCGTCTTGCCCTTGGGCGGCTCGAGGGTCCCGACATAGATCAGGCCGCGATCCTGCAGCGTCTTCAGCGCCCGGTCGACGCCGCCGGCCTCGATCAGAGCGCGCTCGGAGGAGAAGACCTCCTGCTCGATACCGAGGGCTGCCAGATCATCCCGGACCCAGCCCATGATCATGTCGATGGCGAAGCGGCGCACCGGCACCAGCCATTCCGCTTCCGGCGCACCGCGCCACTTGTCGCCGTCGCGGGCCGCCAGCGCCGCGCCGACTTCCTTGAGATACTCGCCGGGATAGAAGCCCTCGGGGATGGCCGCGATGCTCTCGCCAAGCGCCTCCAGGTAGCGCAGATGCGCGGACCGGGCGAGGATGTCCACCTGGGCGCCGGCATCGTTGATGTAGTACTCGCGGGTCACCTCGTAGCCGGCCTTGGCAAGCAGAGAGGCGAGCGCATCGCCCACCACCGCGCCGCGGGCATGGGCGATGTGGAGCGGCCCCGTGGGATTGGCCGAGACATACTCGACGTTCACTCGCCGTCCCGCGCCGACGGTCGAACTGCCGTAATCCTTGCCCGCGGCAAGCACATCGGCGATCCGTGCCTGCCAATAGCTGTCGGCCAGGCGCATATTGATGAATCCCGGGCCGGCGATCTCCACGCCTGTCATATCCGCGAGCTTGGCGAGCCGGGCGGCGAGCTTCCCGGCCAGCGCCTTGGGCGCGACGCCTGCAGGCTTCGCCAGCACCATGGCGGCGTTGGTCGCCATATCGCCATGGCTCGCCTCGCGCGGTGGCTCGACGGCGACCCGGGAGGTATCGAGGCCGGCGGGCAGCTCACCCCCGGCGGCCAGTGCTGCGATCTCGGCAAGGATCAGCGCATGGAACTGGGCGAAGGCATTCATGATCAGGCAT
>DATBBO010000662.1:0-5974 GCA_036270995.1 Dongiaceae bacterium
CCAGGTCATGCCATTCCGCCGCCGCGGCGCTGATGAGATAGAAGCGGTTCTCGCCGAGGCGGGTGATGGTGAATTCGCTGACGATGCCGCCGCGCTCGTTCAGCATGTAGGAGAGGGTGATGCGGTTCTGCTTCGGCAGGCGCCCGCAGATCAGCCGGTCGAGCCAGGCCGCCGCCCCGGGCCCGTCGATCACCAGCTTGGTGAAGCCGCCGAGATCGAGGATGCCGACCCGCTCGCGCACCGCCTTGCATTCCTCGGCCACGGCGTCATGGAAATTGGTGCGCCGGAAGCTGGGCTGCTGCTCCGGCTTGTCCTGGGGCCGCGGGAACCAGGTCGCGCGCTCCCAGCCGCCGCGGGCGCAGAACATGGCGCCCTTGGCCTTCAGCCTCTCATAGAGCGCCGTGGTCTTGGCCGGCCTTCCGGCGGGCCATTCATTGAAGGGGAAGGCGATGGCGTATTCGTTCTGATAGAGCTCGAGCGCCTTCTCCACCACATAGGTCTTGGTGGCGTAGTCGGTGTAGCGCCGGGGATCGAGGGTCCAGAAATCCCATTCCGGCTCGCCATGGGCGATCCATTCGGCGACCGTCTTGCCCGCTCCGCCCGACTGCGCGATGCCGAAGCTGAAGCAGCAGCAGTGATAGAAGTTCTTCAGCCCATGGACCGGGCCGATATAGGGATTGCCGTCGGGGGAATAGGGGATCGGGCCGTTGATGACCTTCTGCATGCCGACCTTGCCCAGGATCGGCACGCGGCCGATGGCGTCCTCGATATAGGGCTCCAGCCTGTCGAGGGAATCGGGGAAGAGCTGATAGGCGAAGTTCTCCGGCACGGCGTCGGCCCATTGGGCGACGGCCTTCTCCTTCTCATAGGGGCCGAGCAGCAGGGCGTCGCGCTCCTGGCGCAGGTAGTAGCTGACATCGGGATCGCGCAGCAGCGGCAGCGGGGCGGGGCGCCCGCTAAGCTCGGGGATCGATTCCGTCAGCAGGTATTGATGCTCCAAGGAGACGATGGGGAGGTACTGGCCGAGCATTGCCATGATCTCGCCGGCGCGATAGCCGGCGGCATTGACGACGATCTCCGTCTCGACCTCGCCCTTGTCGGTCTGGATGCGCCACTCGCCGTTCGATTTCTGCGACAGCCCGGTCACGCGGGTGAAGCGCTGGATGCGGCAGCCGGCATCCTTGGCGCCCTTGGCATAGGCCTGGGTCAGCTGGCTCGGATCGATATCGCCGTCATAGGGATCCCAGAGCGCGCCCTGGAGATCGTGCAATTCGAGAAAGGGATGGCGCGCCTTGGCCTCGGCCGGGGTCAGCAGCTCGAACTCGATGCCCTGGGCCTGGGCCATGGCCGCGACATGCTTGTACTCGTCCATGCGGTCGCGGCCATGGGCAAGCCGGAGCGAGCCGGTAATGTGATAGTTGATGGGATAGCCCGTCTCCTCGCCCAGCCGCGCATAGAGCTTGGTCGAATGGCGCTGGAGCTTGATGACATTCCAGCTCGTCGAGAAGTTCGGGCAGTTGCCGGCGGCATGCCAGGTCGAGCCCGAGGTCAGCTCGTCGCGCTCCAGCAGCAGGCAATCGGTCCAGCCGAGCTTCGCCAGGTGATAGAGCGCGCTGCAGCCCACGGCGCCGCCGCCGATGATCACAACCCGGGCCCGCTCGGTCATCTGTCTTTCCCCGTCCGTTATTCTTCCAGCTTCATACAGTCTTCGGCCCATCGGAAGCGAGAGGGCAGTCTGACCAGCCTCGCTATCCCTGCCCCTCAGCCGTCATCCCGGCGAAAGCCGGGATCCAGGGTTGCAAGAGCGTGTGGGTTGCCCTGGACCCCGGCTTTCGCCGGGGTGACGGAAGAGAACAATGGCAGGCGATAGCCCTGCTCGTCCGCGAGAGGAGGGCAGCCTTTCTTCTATGCCCCCGCCTGCATCGCCTCGCGCGGCAGCATCACCTTGAAGCGCGCGCGGATCGCCTCGTCGACCTCCGCCGAGACATGCTGCGGGTAATGCTTCTGCAGGATCTCGCGGGTCTTCTGCATGGCGCGGTCGACGATGTCGGTGGCGCCGCGCTCGGTCCAGTCATTGGGACTGCGCCGGTCGCCGACCGCGGGATAGACATATTCCGTCTGCATCAGGCGCAGCGTCTGATCTGAGCCCAGATAGTGCCCCGGACCGTTCAGGCAGACATCGCGGATGGTCTCGACCGAGATCGCCTCGTCGCTGACATCGATGCCTTTGATGGTGCGCTGGACGGCGCCGATGATGTCGTTGTCGATGATCAAGCTTTCCAGGCAGAAGCCGAGCAGGCTCGCATGCATGCCGGCGGATTCGTAGATCAGATTGGCCCCGGCATTGCCGACGAGGGCATGGTTATAGGCCTTCTCCATGCCGGCCTGGGCGTCGGGGATCTTGGAATCCGACATGCCGGAGGAGGTGCCGCCGGTGAGGTCGTAGAAATGCGCCATCTGCCCGCAGGCCGCCGAGAGCAGCGCCTGCTCCGGGCTGCCGCCGGACATGGCGCCGGTGCGCAGATCCGAGACGAAGGGCCAGGTGCCGAAGATGGCGACGGCGCCGGGCCGGATGGCGTTGACATAGACGAGGCCCGCCAGCACCTCCGCCACCTCCTGCACGATCGCGCCGGCGAGCGAGGCGGGTGCCGTGGCGCCGGCCTGGCCCGCGGAGAGCAGCAGCACCGGCATGCCGCCGCGCACCGCGATCTCCAGGCAGCGGCAGGCATCGGTCGCGAATTTCAGCGGCGGCACGACGAAGCAGTTGGACTGGCTGACGAAGGGCCGCGCCCGCCATTTCTCCTCGCCGCCGGCGACCATGTGCAGCATCTCGAGGGAGGCCGCGCATTGCTCCGGCGCGACCCAGCTCGTTCCCACATGCTTGGTGGTGCCCATCACGCTGGCATAGCAGGTGTTGAAATCCATATCCGCCGGATCGGCGATGTCGCGGCAAACGACGGAGCGCTGGTAGAAGTGGATATGCTCCATCTGGTCGACGATGCGGGCGATGTCATAGGCATCCTTGACCGTCGATTCCCGATAGGCGCCGCTCACCGGATCGACGATGTTGACCGCCGCCCCGGCGGTGCCGAAATAGACCCGCTTGCCCCAGGGCTCGAGATCGTGCTGCGGGTCTTGGCCGTGGAGCGGGAAGCGCCGCGCGGCCTTGGCGAGGGTGTCCTCCACGAGAGCGCGGGGGAAGATGAGCCGACCCTGCTCGTTCAGGATGGCGCCGGCTGCGGTGCAGACCTCGATGCAAGAGGGAATGGCATCCGCCAGCCCGACCTGCTCCAGCACGTCGAGGGCCGCGTGATGGATCTTCAGCACATCCTCATCGCTGAGGGGCCGATATCGCCCGCCCTCGAGACCCGGCCAGACCGGCCGCTGATTGCTCGGCAAAGGCGCTGCCCTCTGGGCACGGCGCGCCTCGCGGCCGCCGCGGCGGCCCCCCTCCGCACGGCCAGCTTCCACTTTAACCTCGCTCATGTGAGCGTCCTCCCGAAACGTCCCTCTCGGGCGGATTTTCTTCGGGTGGCCCAGCCTCAGCAAGCGATGATAATTCATCGATCGATGAATAATTTTCATGTATAACGCTCCACCATGAGACCCGTTCTGCCGGTGCCGGGCATGGCCGCCCGAGTGTTGCCCCCTCTGGCCTCGCTCCGCGCCTTCGAGGCGGCCGCCCGCCAGGGCAGCTTCCGGGCCGCGGCCGAGGAGCTCGCTTTGACCCAATCCGCCATCAGCCATCAGATCGCCGGGCTCGAACGCTGGCTCGGCACGGCGTTGTTCCGGCGCCGGGCCCGGCGGGTCGAGCTGACCGAGGCGGGTGCGGCTTATTACCCCTTCCTGCGCGACGCCTTCGACCGCATCGCCCAGGGCACGGGGTTGGTCAGCCGCCAGGCGCTGGCGGGCGAGCTGATGATCCAGGTCTATGTCACGGTGGCGGTCAAATGGCTGATCCCGCGCCTCCACCGCTTCCAGGCGGCGGAGCCGGAGATCGTGGTGCGCATGAGCACCAACCAGCTCGACTGGGAGTTCGACCCGGCGACCGGCGATCTCGGCATCATCTGCACGCGGGAGCCGAATCGGCCGAACCTCCACTACCATCATCTCTTCGATGCCCGGCTCTTCCCGGTCTGCAGTCCGGCCATCGCCCAGGGCGGCACGGGTCTGCGCCAGCCCGCCGAGCTGGTGAACCACACCCTGCTGCAGCTCTATACGGCGGAGGATGACTGGCGCGCCTGGCTCGAGGCCGCCGAGGTGCCCCAGCTCGCGGGTCGCGCCCAGCCCCAGTTCGACAGCTATCTCCTGGCGCTGGAGGCGGCGATCGAGGGCCAGGGCGTCGCCATGGTCCCGCATTTCATGGTGGCCTCGGACCTGAAGGCGGGTCGGCTGGTGAAGCCCTTTACCGTCGAGGTCCGCCAGCCCGGCCGCTGGTATCTCGCCTGCCGCCGCGAGCAGCGCGGCGATGCCCGCATCACCCGCTTCCGCGACTGGCTGGCAGCGGAGATCGCGGCTGATCCGACGATGGGGTAGGTCATTCCCGCGTGATCCCCGGATCAAGTCCGGGGAGAAAGCCAGAGCCATGGGCTCCGTGGGTTGCAATGGACGCACAGAAGACCCTACGGCGAAGCCATTTCGCTTCGTCCCGGATGCCGCTATTCTCCGCCCCGCGACCGGAACCAGCAGGAGCGAGACATGGCGAGCGTGACCACCCTCAAGACCCCGAAGCGCGAGACGGATGAATGGCAGCTCCGGGTCGATCTTGCCGCGGCCTTCCGGCTGGCGGCTTTGAACGGCTGGCATGAGGCGATCGCCAATCATTTCAGCCTCGCGGTCTCCGCCGACGGCAAGAAGTTCCTGATGAATCCGAAGTGGCGCCACTTCTCCCGGATCAAGGCGAGCGAGCTGCTTCTGCTGGACGCGACCGACAAGGAGACGATGAACCGGCCGGACGCGCCCGATCCCTCCGCCTGGTGCATCCATGGCCATCTCCATGCGGGCGCGCCCCAGGCGCGCTGCATCCTCCATTGCCATCCGCCCTATGCCACCGCCATCGCCGCTCTTGCCGATCCGGAGATCAAGCCGATCGAGCAGAACACCGCCCGCTTCTACAACCGCGTCACGATCGACCTCGGCTTTGACGGCATCGCCGACAATGACGCGGAGGGCGAGCGCCTGGTCAAGGCTCTGGGCAACAGGAGCCGCATGATGATGGGCAATCACGGCATCCTCGTCGTGGCGGACACCGTGGCCGAGGCCTTCGACGATCTCTATTACCTCGAGCGGGCCTGCCAGACTCTGGTGCTGGCCTATTCCACCGGCCAGGAGCTCAATGTCCTGGCGCCGGAGCTCGCCGAGCGCACGGCCCAGGGCTGGATCGACTACAAGGAGTCCGCTTTCTCTCATTTCGAGGAGATGAAGGCGATCCTCGACGAGAAGGACCCCTCTTACGCCGACTGAGGCTGCGGCGGCGCTTCAGCCGCTGATCCTCGTCCAGGGGCTGCTCTGCACGAAGGATCTCTTCGCCCCGCAGATCGCGGCCCTGGGAGGCTCGGCGAAGATCACCGTCGCCGATCACACGAAGAGCGATTCCATGGCGGGGATCGCCCGCGACATCCTCGTCGGCGCCCCGGCGCGCTTCGCGCTGGCCGGGCTTTCCATGGGCGTCAGCATCGCCCTCGAGCTGGTGCGCCAGGCGCCGGCGCGGGTCGCGCGCCTGGCGCTGCTCGATAGCCGGGCCGCGCTGGACGATGAGGAAACCCGCGCAAATCGCCTGAGCTATATCGCGATGGCGCGGAGCGGCCGCTTCATGGAGATCACCCGCGACCATCTACTGGCGCGGCTGATCCACCCGAAGCGCCGGCGGGACCAGGTGCTGGCGCAGACAATTCTCGGCATGTGGGCCCCAGTTTGCGCGGCCTGCATCTCGGGCGCGCCTGATGAGCCCCACCTTGGGCGCTCCCCTTGGCGT
>DATBBO010000663.1:0-8563 GCA_036270995.1 Dongiaceae bacterium
GGGTGGGTATCGTTGAGCTGGATGGCGGCCTTTTCCGGCAGCAGACTCCAATCGGCATTGCTCGCGCGGAAGCGGCGGATGAGATCGGCGAGGGAGCAGGCGACGAGGAAGAATTCCTGCACGAAACGCAGCGCCTGTCCCTGGCTGGTGGAATCGTCGGGATAGAGGACGCGCGTCAGGGATTCCGCGGCGAGCTCCGCGGCGAGCGCGCTCACGAACTCCCCGTGGCTGAATTTCTGGAAGTCGAAGACGTCGGGCGCGCCGGCGGCCCAGAGCCGCAGCGTGTTGATCGTCTTGCCGCCATACCCCACCACGGGACGATCATAGGGAAAGCCGCAGAGCCTCGAAGGCCGGCCGCGAACCATGGCCAGGCTCCCGCCGCGCACCTCGAAGGAGCCCCCGATGCCGATGGTCACCTTTTCATGCGGCCGGGCGACCTCCCAGGGATCGGCGTGTCGCAGCCAGTTGTCTGGCTGCTCATATTGCCAGCCGTTCCGGATGGCCTGGGAGAAGATGCCGTATTCGTAGCGCAACCCATAGCCGATGGCCGGGAGCGCCATCGTGGCCATCGAGTCGAGGAAGCAAGCCGCGAGGCGCCCAAGCCCGCCGTTCCCCAGCCCGGCATCGGGCTCCTCCTCGAGAATCTCGGGCCAGTTGAGCTTTCGCTCTTCGATGAAGTGCTTGGCAACGGGGTCGAGGAGGAGGTTCCTGACGTTGTTGCCTAGGGAGCGGCCGATCAGGAACTCCATCGAGAGATAGTAGACGCGCTTGGGGTTCACCTCCTCGTAGACATGCTCGGTGCGCAGCCAGCGCTGCGAGAGGATGTCGCGCACGGAGCGGGCGATCGCCTCGTAGCGCTCGCGCGCGCCGATGGACGCGGCCTCAACGATGTTGTCGAAGGTCAGATGCCGCTCGTAGAGGGCGTCACCCGCGCCCGCAATCTGGACCGGGCCGCAATTGTATTGCTGGATGAGCTTGTTGAGCTCCGGCAGGATCTCCGTGCCGCTGCCTGCAACCTTCTTGTCGCCGTCAATCGCCATTGTCCTCCGCCTCCCCGGCACATTCGTCAGCGCACCGGCCCGTT
The DNA here is from genome assembly GCA_036270995.1 of Dongiaceae bacterium. Lineage (GTDB taxonomy): Bacteria > Pseudomonadota > Alphaproteobacteria > Dongiales > Dongiaceae > DASXQK01. Next base: position 1,085 of record DATBBO010000663.1, read on the forward strand.
CGACGATCGCCACCGCGATCGGTCGGACGCTAGCCGGGCAGGGGCCCGTTCCAGATCCGGATAGCCGGTACCTCGCGGTACTGGTCGAGCACGCACAGGGTCCCGGTATCCAGCAGAAAATGCTGCCCGGCGAGAACCGGCAGGCCGAGCCAGCGGGCCACCAACACGCGCAGCACATGACCATGGGCGAACAGCGCAACATTTCCCGCGACGGCGCGGGCCTTTGCGATCACCCGATCCGCCCGCGCGCCGACCTGTTCGGGCGTCTCTCCCCCCGGGCAGCCATCCCGGAAAATCAGCCAGCCAGGTGCGGTCTCACATATCTGCTTCGTGGTCAGCCCTTCGTATTGGCCATAATTCCACTCGATCAGATCGGGCTCGATGACGGCCTGCTCCCCGAGACCCGCGATCTTGCAGGTCTCCCGTGCTCGTTGCAGCGGGCTGACGAGAACGAGCTCGAAGCTTTCCTTGGCCAGCACCGGATGTATCCGCTCGGCGAGACGGCGTCCGTTCTCGGTCAGAGGAATATCCGTGACGCCTGTATGCTGTCCACTCAGGCTCCACGCCGTCTCCCCGTGCCGGATCGCGAATAGATTCATCGCTTCGCACGCTTCGGCTCAGACGTTGTCGGATTCCGTCGAGCGGGTTGCCGGTGACGCCGCTGCCTTCCCCCAGGTCCAGGCCGTGATCTCCGGCATGTCGTCGCCGTAGCGGCAGATATACTCCTGATGCTCGAAAAGCTTGTCGCGGATTGCCTGTTTGGCATAGGCGGCCCGGGTTCCGAGCATCGGCGCGCGGTCGATCACATCGTTCACCAGATGATAGCGGTCGAGGTCGTTTCGCACGCACATGTCGAAGGGCGTGGTGGTGGTGCCCTCTTCCTTGTAGCCGCGCACATGGAGGTTGTCATGACCGTGCCGGCGGTAGGTCAGCCGGTGAATGAGCCAGGGATAGCCGTGGAAGGCGAAGATGATCGGCTTGTCGGTGGTGAACAAGGTGTCGAAGTCGTGGTCCGAAAGGCCGTGCGGATGCTCAGATGCGGGTTGCAGGGCCATGAGGTCGACTACATTGATGACCCGGATCTTCAGTTCGGGCGCGTGCTGGCGCAGGATATCGACAGCCGCGAGGGTCTCCAGGGTAGGGACATCGCCGCAACAGGCCATGACGACATCGGGCTCCTGGCCCCGATCGTTGCTGGCCCATTCCCAGATTCCGAGCCCGGCAGCGCAATGCCGGATTGCTTCGTCCATTGTCAGCCACTGAGGGGCGGGCTGCTTGCCGGCAACGATGACGTTGACGTAGTTTCGGCTGCGCAGGCAGTGATCAGTGACCGAGAGCAGGCAGTTGGCGTCGGGCGGCAGGTAGACGCGAACGACTTCGGCCTTCTTGTTGATGACATGGTCGATGAATCCGGGATCCTGGTGGCTGAAGCCGTTGTGATCCTGGCGCCAGACATGGCTGGAGAGCAGATAGTTCAGCGAGGCGATCGGCCGGCGCCAGGGAATCCCATTGCACACCTTCAGCCACTTGGCGTGCTGGTTGAACATCGAATCGATGATGTGGATGAAGGCTTCGTAGCAGGAGAAGAAGCCATGCCGGCCGGTGAGGAGATAGCCCTCCAGCCAGCCCTGGCACTGATGCTCGCTCAGCATCTCCATCACACGGCCGTCGTGAGCGAGGTGATCATCCCACGGAAAGGTCTCGGCGACCCAGGCCCGCTTCGTGACCTCGAGGACATCCTGCCAGCGGTTGGAGTTGTTCTCGTCGGGGCTGAACAGCCTGAAGTTCCGTGCCTCCATGTTCAGCTTCATGACGTCGCGAAGGAACTTGCCCATGAGTCGCGTCGATTCCGCCGTAGCGGCGCCGGGGCTTGTGACCCGGATCGCATAATCCCGGAAGTCCGGGAGCCGCAGGTCGCGTAGAAGCTCGCCGCCATTCGCATGCGGGTTTGCGCTCATGCGCCGGCGACCCCGAGGCGCGAGATCCGCCAGCTCCGGGCGAAGGCGGCCGGCTTTGTCGAACAGCTCCTCCGGCCGGTAGCTCTTCATCCACTCCTCGAGGACGTGGACATGGCTCGGATTCTCGTGCATCTCGCCCATCGGAACCTGATGCGACCGCCAATAGTCTTCGGTGCGCTTCCCATCGATCTCCTTCGGGCAGGTCCATCCCTTGGGCGTGCGCATCACGATCATGGGCCAGCGAGGGCGCTCCTTGAATCCGTCGCGCCGCGCGGCCGCCTTGATGTTCTGGATATCGGCGAGGATCTTGTCGAGCGTGGCGGCCATGAGCTCGTGCATCTGCTTCGGGTCATGCCCCTCGACGAAATAGGGCGTGTAGCCATATCCGCGCATGAGGTGGTCCAGCTCCTCATGGCTGATGCGCGCCAAGACCGTCGGATTGGCGATCTTGTAGCCGTTGAGATGGAGGATCGGCAGAACAACGCCGTCGCTCACGGGATTCAAGAACTTGTTCGAATGCCAGCTCGTCGCCAGGGCACCGGTCTCGGCTTCGCCATCGCCGACGACGCAGGCCACGATCAGGTCGGGATTGTCATAGGCGGCGCCATAGGCATGAGAGATGGCGTAGCCCAGCTCGCCACCCTCGTGAATCGAGCCAGGCGTTTCCGGCGCCACGTGGCTGGGAATGCCGCCGGGGAATGAGAACTGCTTGAAGAGGCGCTTCATGCCCTCTTCGTCGGCCGAGATGTTCGGATAGATTTCGCTGTAGGTGCCTTCGAGATAGGCGTTGGCCACCAGGCCCGGGCCGCCATGCCCCGGTCCGATGATGTAGATCATGTCGAGATCGTGCTTCTTGATGAGCCGGTTCAGGTGAAGGTAGATGAAATTGAGGCCCGGCGTCGTCCCCCAATGGCCCAGGAGCCGAGGCTTGATATGCTCCTTGGTCAAAGGCTTCTTGAGGAGCGGATTGTCGTAGAGATAGATCTGGCCGACCGACAGGTAATTGGCGGCCCGCCAATAGGCATCCATCAGCGCCGCTTCCTTGTCCGACAAGACCTTCGCCGCCTCTGCTTTGGCCGACAGGACCTTCGCCATGATCACTACTCCCTAGTTTTGACGCCGGTGGTCTACAGATTCACGTTCCCGCATGGCCGGGCAGCCATGCTGCCCGTGGATCGCCTTGCCGCTCGCAGTGGGGGAGATTCTTACGGCGGCGCAGCTTCCGCAAGATAGACGAGATAGACGTTAGGATAGATCGTTCAGACCTTCGTAGGCTGGCTCGCCTTCACACCGGGGCGGCTTCACAGGCCTGCAATTCCGGCGCATCGCGGTCTGTTCTGATCTATGAGGGTAGTTACATCACCAAATTGTTACAGTTGCTACCGCGGTGCACCATTGGCGACCTTGTAGCGGCTGCCGAGGCTGTAGCGGCAGCCAGGATAGGTGAAGAGGCTCTTGGTGGCCGCAGCGCTGCCGACCCAGGTGCGCCGGCTGAGGAGCAGGCAGGGCTCGCCGGCGTCGATCTCCAGCAGCCCGCAGGCCTCGCCATCTGGCATCAGGGCGAAGACGGTCTGCTCCACCTCCGTCGCCGGCGCGATGTTCTGAAGATAGCGGTTCGTCGTCTGGGCCTCGAAGTCCTGCTCGAGATAGTCCGGCGAGAAGTGGGGCGTCACATGACGCTCCTCGAGCTGGACCGGGAGACCGTCTTCGCGATGCACGATCAGGGAGTGGAAGACCTTGGCGCCCGGCCGGAGGTCGAAGGCCGCCGCCAGGTCGACGCCGGCGCGCACGGCTTCCAGCTTGACCACCCGGGCCTGATGGCGATGGCCGTGGGAGATGATCTCCTCGGCGATGTCGCGGATTTCCAGCAGGCCCGTGCGGTGCTGCCGCGCCGCGACGAAGCTGCCGACGCCCTGGATGCGGGAGATGAGGCCCTCGGCGGAGAGCTCCCGCAGCGCCCGGTGCACCGTCATGCGCGATACGCCGAGGGCCTCCACCAGCTCCAGCTCCGAGGGCAGCCGCGTGCCATCGGTCCACTCGCCGCGATTGACCCGATCCAGGACATGCTGCTTGACCCGCTCATAGAGCGGCGCCGGCTTCGAGGTTTCGCGCAGCGTCATGGGCGATCTCCGATCGCGGCTGTGGTGTCGGAAGGCGCGATGCCATCGGCTTTCATCCCTTGTCGGGCGCCTGTATAAGCAGGGCGATGCATCTTCCGAGTTTCTCCCTCCAAGGACAAACGGCGGTGGTGACCGGCGCCTCCCGCGGCATCGGCCAGGCGATCGCCCTTGCTCTCGCCGAAGCGGGGGCGCGGGTGATCGCCGCCGGGCGCGACCGGCCGGCGCTGGCGGACACCATCGCGAAGATCGAAGAAGCCGGCGGGCTGGGCGAGGCGCGCAGCCTGGAGGTGACGGATCTCGCCGCCATCGATGGCTTCTTCGCCGACCTCGGCCGCCTCGACATCCTGGTCAACAATGCCGGGATCGAGAATGTCCGCCCCTCCCTGGAGATGGACGAAGCTTTGTGGGACCGCATCCTCGATACCAATCTTAAGGGCGCTTTCTTCTGCGCCCGCGCCGCGGCCCGTCTGATGCAGGCGAGCGGACCGGAGACGGGCGGCAGCATTCTCAATCTCTGCTCCCTCACCTCCGAGGTGGGCGTGCCGACAGCCGTGCCCTATGGCGCGTCCAAGAGCGGCATTCTCGGCATGACCCGGGCGCTGGCGGCCGAATGGGCGCCGCTCGGCATCCGCGTCAACGGCATCGGTCCCGGCTATTTCCGCACCTCCCTCACCGAGGTCTTCTATCGCGACGAGGCCTGGCAGCTCGCCATGCTCGACAAGATCCCGCTCCGGCGCTTCGGCCGGATGGAGGACCTGATGGGTGCCGCTGTTTTCCTCTGCTCGCCCGCCGCCGCCTATGTCACCGGCCAGGTCCTCTATGTCGATGGCGGCTATCTCGCCTCGATTTAAGGCGCTCGCTGCCGGTTGATGGCCGCCGGCGCAGAGGCCGTCGCGCATCGCCTCAGCGCCCCAGCAGCCGCCGGCGCGGCTCGCCCACGGCGCGCGCATGGCCGTCGAAGCTCTCATAGCGCGCGAGCTCATGGGCATGGGTGGCGAGCTCGCCATAGGCGGCCTGGGTCACATAGCCGACGGAGGTCCGCTTCATGAAGTCGAAGACCGAGAGCGGCGATGCCGTTTTTGCCGCGCCGCCCGTCGGCAGCACCGCATTGGGGCCGAGGACGAAATTGCCAAGCGTCACCGGCGTGCGCTCGCCGAGCAGGATCTCGCCGGCATTGCGGATGCGGCCCAGCACCACCATCGGCTCGGCGGCCAGGATCTCCAGATGCTCCGGCGCATAGGCATTGACGAAGTCGATTGCCATGTCGAAGTCGCGGGTCAGCACGATGCCGCCATGGGCGCCGCAGAGCACGGCCTCGGAGAACCGCGCCCGGCCCGGCTCCATCTCGGCCCAGTAGCCGGGAAGCGCGGCGCGGGCGGACTCGGCGACCTCGCGGCTGTCGGTGACCAGATAGGCCGATGAATCCGGCCCGTGCTCGGATTCGACGATGAGGTCGAGGGCGGCGAGTGCGCCCTTCACGCTGCCATCGGCGAGGATGATGCATTCGCTCGGGCCAGCGGGCGTGCCGGGATCGATGACGGTCGAGAGCAGGCGTTTGGCGGCCACGATCCAGGGGCTGCCGGGGCCGACGATCTTCAGGCAACGCGGGACCGTCTCGGTGCCATAGGTGACCGCCGCGACGCCGGCCGCACCCCCGCATTTGTAGATCTCCTCGATTCCCACCAGCCGCGCGGCGACCAGGGTTCCGGTGTCGACGCGGCCATCGGGCCCCGGGGGCGTGATGACGACGATGCGCGGCACGCCCGCGACCTTGGCCGGGATGGTGGTCATCATGAGGACGCTGGGGAAGGAGCCTTTGCCGCGGGGCACATAACAGGCGACGGAATCGATTGCGCGGATGCGGTCGCCGGCGAAGGCGCCGGGGCGCACTTCCTTCAGCCACATCTCCTCCGGCTTCTGCGCCTCGTGAAAGCGGCGGATATTGCCGATCGCATAGTCGATGGCGCGGCGTACGGCCGGATCGATCTCCTGGAAGGCGCGCTCGAACTCCTCCTCGGTGGCACGCAGGCTCATCTCCTTCGCCTGGATCTTGTCGAACTCCCGGGCGAAGCGCTGGAGGGCCGCATCGCCTTCCCGGCGCACCGCCTCGACGATCGGCTGGGCTCCTTCGAGGAAGCTCGTGAGATCCGTCTCGGTGCGCTCAAGAAGCGCCTGCGGGATCTCCGCCGCGCCGGTCAGATCGTGGAGATTGGGGGTCGGAGCCATGGGTCGGATTCCTTTCACGCAGCCTGGGCCTTCATGGTCTCCTCGCGGATGGTGCGGATCACCTCACGCTGGAGATCGATGAACTCCCGGGTCGAGAACATGTCCTGATGCCGGGGCCGGGCGAGACCGACATGGAAGGTGGTCTTGATCCGGCCCGGCGCGATGCTCATGACGACGATGCGGTCCGACATATAGACCGCCTCCTCCACGTCATGGGTCACGAAAAGCACGGTCAGGCGATGCTCCTCCCAGATCCGGGTGAGCAGTTCCTGCATCTGGTGGCGGGTCAGCGCGTCCAGCGCGCCGAAGGGCTCGTCCATCAGCAGCATCTTGGGACGGTAGGAAAGCGCACGCGCGATGGCGACGCGCTGCTGCATGCCGCCGGAGAGCTGGCTCGGATAGGCATCGGCGAATTTGGCGAGCTTCACCAGCTCCAGATGCTCCATCGCGACCTCGCGGCATTGGGCCCGCTTCAGGCCTGCGGCCTTGAGCGCGAATTCGACATTCTGCCGGGCGGTCAGCCAGGGCAGGAGCGTATAGGTCTGGAAGACGACGCCGCGGTCGAGCCCTGGCCCCATGACGGGCGCCCCATCCACCAGCAACTCGCCGCGGTCGAATTCCTGCAGGCCGGCGACGATGGAGAGCAGCGTGCTCTTGCCGCAGCCCGAAGTCCCAACCAGGGAGACGAACTCATTGTCGGCGAGCGAGAGGTCGATCTCGTGCAGGGCCTCGACTTGGCGGGCGCCGGTTCCGAAGGTCTTGCTGAGCCCGGTGATCTGGAGCTTCGCCGTCATGCGTGCTGCCTGGCGCCATATCGGAAGAGCAGGCGCTCCGCCGCCTTCATCGCCTGGTCGGTGATGAGGCCGAGCACGCCGAGGAACAGGATGTAGCCGATGATCGTATCGGTCTGGAAATAGCGCTGGGAGACGGTGATGCGATAGCCAAGCCCGGAGGTGGCCGCAACCAGCTCCGCCACCACCACCCAGGTCCAGGCCCAGCCAAGGCTGATGCGCAGCGTGTCCCAGATCCCCGGCAGTGCGCAGGGGACCACGATCTTCACCAGGATCTTGCCGTCTTTCAGGCCCAGCGTGCGGCCAAGGCCGATGAAATCCGCCGGTACCCGCTTGACGTTGTCCTGGATCAGCAGGACCTGCTGGAAGAAGGTGCCGATCCAG
>DATBBO010000664.1:0-4748 GCA_036270995.1 Dongiaceae bacterium
CGGGAGATCGGAGCGCTCGCCGTCTATCTCGCTTCCGATGATGCGGCCTGGACGACGGGGCAGAGCTTCACCGTCGATGGCGGCTTTACGGCGCGCTGATCACTTCCACACGGCGCTGGCGACGCGGAGGAAATTTCCGCCCAGCAGCTTGCGGATATCGGCCTCGGCCCAGCCGCGGTCCATGAGCTTGTCGGTGATCTCCGGCAGTTGGTTCGGATCGGCGATGCGCATGAGACCGCCCTGGCCATAGCCCTCGCTGGGAGGCCAGAAGAGCGGATTCATCTCCAGCAGGCTGTCGAGGGATTCCGGGGTGTAGTCGAGGCCGATCCCCACATGATCGGTGCCGATCATATCCGCGACATAGCAGATGCAATCGACCATGGATTTGGTCGAGGCCTGGCGATCGGGCAGGAAGAGGCCGATGCCATTGATGCCGACGACCCCTCCGGTCCGCGCGCAGGCCCGGATCTGCTCGTCGAGGATGTTGCGGCCATGCTTGTGCAGCGCCTTGGGGTTGGAATGGGAGAAGATGACGGGTGCCGCCGCCGCGCTCATCACATCCATGGTGGTGCGGTAGCCGGTATGGGAGCAGTCGACCAGCATGCCGACCCGGTTCATCTCCTCGACGACCCGGCGCCCGAAGGCCGTGAGCCCGGAATCCTGGTCATGACAGCCGCCGCCGGCAAGGTTGCTGCGGTTGTAGGCGAAGAGCATCTGGCGCACGCCGAGGCGATAGAAGAAGGAGACCATGTAGGATTCGCCGTCCAGCGCGTTCATCCCCTCGAGATCGAAGGCGATGGCGAGCTTGCCTTCGCGCTTGGCCGCCAGGATATCCTCGGCCCGGCGGATGAGGGTGAAGCGGTCGGGATGCTTCTCGAACCAGGTGAGGAAGGCACCGATATTCTTGACCGTCTGCTGCCAGCTGATGACGTCATAGCCGACATTGACCGAGAGATAGTCGACGCCGGCGGCCCGCCAGGCCTCGAGGATCTCCAGATCGACCGAGGGATCCGGCCCGAAGCCGGCGTGATTATCCCAAACCAGCGCATCCTGGTGCAGCCGGCGAGCGGCGTCGGAGACTTTCCAATTGGCGGCGGCGATATCGGGCATGGGGGCGTCCTCTCTGGGAATGGCGAAGCCTAGGACGGCTCGCCATGCCAGTGCAACCGCTGGTACGGGCTGCCCTCACCCCGGCCTGGTCCCGGCACTGGCGGAAGAGGGTCGGGGTGAGGGGGTGTCGCTACACGCTCGGCCGCTCGACCAGCGGCTGGAGCGTCGCCGGATCGGCATCCATCTCGCGCGCGGCGCGATGGCCGGCATAGACGGCATGGGCGATGAGCGCCGGGGCGTCGCAATCGCCGATCTTGCGAAGCGAGCGGATGCCGGCGCGGGCGAGTGCCGCCGGCTCCTCGGCGAGCGCGAGATAGAGGGCATCGTCGGGCTCCCGCGCGGTGACGGTGACCAGGCCCGCGGCGGGAATCCCCTCGCGCCTGCCGGTGAAGATGCAATCGACGGCGAAATGCGCGCCGTCATAGCCGCCCGCCGCGAGGCTGGTGCGGATCTCGACCCCCAGCTCGCGCAGCCGCCGATTGGTGTCGGGATGCTCGTCGGTATGCTCTGACCAGGCCGCCGCCGTGCCTTCGGTGGTGACGAGAGTGACTTTGCGGCCGCGGTCGACCAGGGCCTCGGCGATGACCGCCGCCATGTAGTAGTGATCGTCGTCGAAGACGGCGACGGGACCGGCGGGCCAGCGCGCGTCCAGCGCCGCGATCCCCGCCATCACATCGTCGGGGGTCGCGACGGAGGCATGCTCGAAGCCCGGGACCCTGCGGCGGTGATGGCGGCCGATGCCGTCCTTGCGCCAATGGGCGCCGGTGGCGATGAGGATCTGGGGAATGCCGAAGCCCAGCACCTCGGCCGCGTCCAGCCGGCTTTCGAGATAGACCTCCACATTGGTCATGGTCTTGAGGCGCGCGAGTCGCCAATCGCGCACCCGGGCCCATTCGGCGAGACCCGGCAGGCGGCCCTCCCCATTGACTCGCCCGCCCAGTGCGCGGCCCGCCTCGGCCAGCAGCACGCGATAGCCGCGCTGACCCAGGGCGCGCGCCGCCTCGAGCCCCGCCGGCCCGCCGCCCACCACCAGCACCGCATCCTCGGAGCCCTTGGGCGCGATCCTTTCCGCATGCCAGCCGCGGCGCCATTCCTCGCCCATGGTCGGGTTCTGGGTGCAGCGGAGCGGCGTGCCGCGGGTATTGCTGGCGTAGCAGATATTGCAGCCAATGCATTCGCGGATCTCGTCCAGCCGTCCTTCCTCGATCTTCTTCGGCAGGAAAGGATCGGCGATGGAGGGCCGCGCCGCGCCGATGAAATCGAGCACCCCGCGCCGCACCAGCGCCACCATCGCATCGGGCGAGGTGAAGCGGCCGACGCTCACCACCGGCTTGCCGGTCACCTTGCGCACATGGGCGATGAAGGGCTCGAGCGCGCCTTCCTTGACGAAGCGCGAGCTTCCCATCTCCAGCATGTAGTCGCCGGGCACCACGTCCCAGAGATCGGGCAGGTCCTTCAGCCTCTCGATCATCTCGGCATATTCGCCGGGCTCGGCCCCGCCGGCGCGATGGTGCGCGGCGGTGAAGCGCAGCGCCAGCGCCCGATCGGGGCCGATCGCCTCACGGGTCTCCTCCAAGATCTCGCGTACCAGCCGCAGGCGGTTCTCCAGGGAGCCGCCATATTCGTCGCTGCGGGGATTCTGCCGGCGCGACAGGAAGTGGTGCAGCAGATAGCCGTGGGTCGCATAGACATAGACGAGATCGAATCCCGCCGCCGCGGCGCGCTTGGCCGCATCGCGATGCCAGCGCCGGATGTCGCGGATGTCCTGCTTGTCCAGCCGGCGCGACTGCACCGGATCGTCGCGGGCGGGAATGCTGATGAGATCCAGCGGCGGCTGGCGGGAGGAGAGGCTGGCGATGTAGTTGCCGCCGATCCAGAGCTCGCAGCCGGCGAGCGCGCCATGGCGATGCACCGCCTCGGTCATCAGCGCCTGCGCGCGCACATCGTCGTCGTCCCAGAGCCGAGCATAGGGATAGGGCGTGTCGTCGGAGCAGGGATGGATGGAGCAGTATTCGGTGTTCACCACCGCCCAGCCGCCCTCGGCCTTCATGCCGCGCATGGCGGCCAGCGTGCGCGGGAGCGCCCAGCCCATGCCCGTGCAATGGGGCACCTGATAGAAGCGGTTGCGTGCCGTCAGCGGCCCGATCCGCACCGGCTCGAACAGGATGTCGTAACGCGGATCGCGCGCCATGAGGCTCCCCTCTTCACCGGGGGAGCATAAAGGCTGGCAATGCGGCTGCCGAGAGCGCTCAGATCTCGTTGGCGGCGAAGGGGCGGGGCTTTCCTGCCTCGTCCAGGGCGACGTAGGTGAAATCGGCGGAGGTCACCTTGACGCGAAGGCCCTGGCCCGCGCGCAGCACCCAGACCTCGAGATGGAAGGTGGCCGATCGCCGCCGGATGCGGGCGATATCGGCATAGCAGCAGACGACATCGCCGACTTTGACAGGACAGTGGAAGGCCATGTCGGTGACCGAGACCGTCACCACCCGGCCCTTGGCGTGGCGCGAGGCCGTCACCATGCCGGCGGCATCCATGAGCGACATGATCCAGCCGCCAAAGATATCGCCGGCGGGGTTGGTGTCCGCGGGCATGGCGACGGTGCGGGCGGCAAGCTCGCCGCGGGGGCCGGCGAGGCTTTCGACTTCATCGGTGGTGTAGGGCCACATGGCAATCTCCAAGCAAGGCTATAGCCCGCCCGCGACGCCTCCTGTCCATGAACCTATGTTGCATTGCATATATGAGAATTCAAGTGTTTGTTATGCCTAAGATTTTTCACAATTGCATTGCACAACCCCGCGGCAGGGCCTGCGGGCTGGCCGACGCCGGCATCGACCTGATATGGATGTAGCCGCCCCGAAGGGGGAAACTGGCGGAGGGGGTCCATGGAAAAGGTCAAGGTCGGCGTCATCGGCTCGGGCTTCCAGGCCGATGTCCACTGCGCCTCCTTCCAGATCATGCCGGAGGCGGCCGAGGTGGTCGCGGTCGCCTCGCCGACTCCCGGTAATGCGCGCGCGCTCGCCGATCGCTACGGCATCGCCCGCAGCTTCCTCGATTATCGGGAGATGCTGCGCGACCCCGAGATCGAGATGGTCACCATCGCGCTGCCCAACGACCTCCATGCCCGCGTGACCCAGGACGCGGCCGAGGCCGGCAAGCATGTCATCTGCGAGAAGCCTCTCTGCCTGACCCTGGAGGAGGCCGACGGCATGATCGAGATCTGCCGCCGGAAGGGCGTGCTGCTCATGTACGGGGAGGAGCTGCCCTTCGTCCCGAAATACGCCAAGGCCAAGGAGATGGCGCGGGAGGGGGCCTTCGGCCGGCTGCATCTGGTGAAGCAGAGCGAGCGCCATCCTGGGCCGCATGCGGGGTGGTTCTGGGACATGGATCGCGCCGGGGGCGGCGCGCTCATGGATATGGGCTGCCACGGCATCGGCTTCTGCTGCTGGTTCGTCGACCGCTCGCCGGTCCTGAGCGTCTATTGCCAGCTCGATACCCAGCTCCATGGCGACAGGACCCGTGGCGAGGACAACAGCCTCTGCATCCTCGAATTCGAGAACGGCACCGTCGGGCTGGTGGAGAACAGCTGGAGCCATCTCGCCGGCATGGACGATCGGATCGAGATCCACGGCTCCTCCGGC